>DASVNY010000154.1:0-5196 GCA_036383615.1 Chitinophagaceae bacterium | reverse complement strand
TGAAACAGGCTCATAGATATCAATTTCGAGATTTTGGATTTTGGATTTTAGATTGTCGGTATCATCACCGTCCATCAGTTGCTCGTTTATTTCGAGCACTTCCATTAAAAAATCAGGCGGTAATTCATATTTTTCTTCTTCTTCAAGCAGTTCCTTTAGTTGTAACACATATTTAATGGTCTCATCAGGATTTTGAAAGGTTTTCCAGGCTCTATTCAGCAGTGCCGATCTTTCAAGCGCTTCGTTTTGCTCTTCGGCACTACCAGTGGCCACATGATCGGGGTGGTATTTTCTGCTTAAAGCAAAGAATTGTTTCGATAAAGCAGGCGCATTTACTTTTAACTGCACAGGTATTTCAAACAATTCAAAATAGGTCATAAAGCTTCTCCGGAATTTAAAACTACATTTGCGCCACTAACGATTGCAAATGTACTATTATGATAAGGATCGGACTTATTAGAGAGGGAAAAACTCCGGCTGATAACAGGGTGGCTTTGACCCCGGCCCAGTGTAAATGGATACATAAAAACTCAGAAACTGTTAAAGTTGTCGCACAATCATCCCCTGATCGTTGTTTTAGTGACAGGGAGTTCTCCGCGGCCGGTGCTGAAATTAAAGATGATGTCAGCGATTGTGATATTCTCCTGGGAATAAAAGAAGTTCCGGTTGAGCAGTTAATACCCAACAAAACCTATTTATTCTTTTCCCATACCAAGAAAAAGCAACCGCATAATCAAAAACTCCTGCGTGCCATCCTGGATAAAAATATCAGGTTGATCGATTATGAGTGCCTTGAGCATGATGATGGACAGCGTATCATCGGGTTTGGATTTTTTGCAGGAGTGGTCGGCGCTCATAATGGTATGATGGCTTATGGCAACCGCACAGGTTTATTTAAGCTTGATCGCGTATATAAGCAAAGAAGTTTCCGTGAACTCATTCATAATTATTTTGGGTTGCGATTACCCAATGTCAAGATCGCTGTAACTGGTTCCGGCAGGGTAGCGCATGGTATTTTAGAGATCATGAACCTGATGGGTATTCATGAAGTGGAGCCGGATGATTATCTCGTAAGACGTTTTTCCTATCCTGTTTATACACAGTTAAAGGGCACTGATCTTTATCATCATAAAGAAACAGGAGCATATAACAGGCTTGATTTTCATGAACACCCGGAAGACTATACCTGTAAGTTTTTGCCTTACGCTGCGCAAACAGATATTTTAATGAATGGCGTGTATTGGGATAAAAATGTGCCGAGACTATTTGAAAAAGCCGATACAGCTGCCGATGATTTTATCATTCAAACCATTGCCGATATCACCGATGATGCCAATGGGTCTGTTCCTATCAATATCGGCGATCAAACGATAGAAGACCCTATCTATGGAATAAATAAACTGACATTAGAAAAGACGAGCCCTTATTTGCCCGGCTCTATTGATATCATGGCAGTAGGCAATTTACCTAATGAATTACCAAGGGATGCGAGCCGTTATTTCGGGGAACAATTGATCAAATATGTTCTTGATGATCTTATCAAAGGAGGCTCCCCAATTGTTGAAAGAGCTACTATGACAGAGAATGGTAAGTTGACGGAGCATTATGTGTATTTGAGAGAATATGCAGGGGAGAAGGGTTAATTAGTTTATTGGTTAATTGGTTTATTGGGGGAAGTACTACAGGTGTAGGTAATAATCTTTGAGTAGCTTGCTAAACTCAGTCGTATAGTTGCCTTTCTCATCTTTAATTGCCATCTCGGTTTCTATAAGAGGTGAGTCGTTATAGAGTGCACCGCTTAACATTATCCTGAAATGATCGTGATTGACCGATTGTCTTACCAATACCTTTTTCTTTATATGCAATTGTGATTTTTTGAATAGCAGTTCTATTTCCTTATTTCGTTTAAATGGTAACAATAAATAGAAGTTGCTGTTAGCCGTTAAGCGACCTTTTATCCATCGCAAAAGCTCCTCCAATTGCAATCCATCACCATGGTGAGCAATGTTTTTTTGGGCGCTATCCGAACGTATTTCTTTTTCATAAAAAGGAGGATTGCAGGTGATCAGATCATATTTTCTTTCGGTTGAAAAAGCCAGGATGTCCTCATTCGCCAGGTAGATCTTATTAGGGAATTCGCTCTTCCGGATATTGTCCAAAGCCTGTAGGTAAGCTTGTTTGTCTATTTCAACTGCATCAATTATTAGTGGGGAATGTTTCTGTGCGACCATCAATGTTAGCAAACCCGTGCCCGTACCAATATCGAGCATATTTTGTGGAACAGGATGTGTCGTTAAAATTTCTCTCGCTATCCATGCGCCAAACAAGCATCCATCGGTGGTTACTTTCATCGCGCAGCGATCCTGGTGAATAGTAAACTGCTTGAATTGGAAGAATGAATTAGCCATTATATGACATCAGTTATAAGCGACCCCAAACCATAAACCAACTCACCACTCTGCTCTTGCCGTGGCACTCACAGAAAGATCGGCAAACTGTCCAGCAAGATATTTGTAATAACCAGTGATAGCGATCATCGCTGCATTATCGGTGCAATACTGGAAAGCAGGAATAAATGTGTTCCATTGGTTTTGCTTACCCATTTCCTGGAAAGCATTACGCAAACCGCTATTGGCGGATACGCCACCAGCGAGACAGAGGTCTTTAATACCTGTTTCGATAGCCGCTTTTTTTAGCTTGTTCAATAATATCGTTACAATGCGATGCTGGATCGATGCGCAGATATCATTCCGTTTCTCATCAATAAATTGTTGTTTCTCCTGTTCTGTGGCGGCAAATTCTTCTTTGTAAATAAGACTCTTGCCTGCATTCTGCAAAAAGTAAAGTATCGAAGTTTTTAATCCGCTAAAACTGAAATTAAGCCCTGCTATTTGCGGCTCAGGAAATTTGAATCGTTGCGGGTTCCCATCCTTCGCATATTTATCGATCAATGGCCCGCCGGGGTAGGGAAGACCCAGCAGCTTTGCTGATTTATCAAACGCTTCACCGGCTGCATCATCTATCGTTTCGCCGATCACTTTCATTTTTGTTGGCGATTCACATAAAACAATCTGGGTGTGACCACCGCTCACTGTTAAACATAAAAAAGGAAAAGATGGTTTAGGATCATCTACCAGGTTCGCCAGCACATGCGCCTGCATATGATGAACAGCGATCAAAGGTTTATTCAGCGCAAGCGATAATGATTTGGCAAATTGTGACCCTACCAGCAATGAACCGATCAACCCGGGCGACTGGGTGAATGCAATTGCATCCAAATCCCTAATTCCTAATCCCGAATTACCAATTATTAATCCCGCATCCCTAATGGCCATTTCCACCACCGGCACAATATTTTGCATATGCGCTCTTGAAGCCAATTCAGGCACAACACCTCCATATTTTTCATGCACGGTTTGATTAGCGATAAAGTTGGAAAGAATTTTCCCATCCACACATAAAGCGGCAGATGTTTCATCGCAGGAAGATTCTATGGCTAGGATGTTTGTCATTAGGTGAAATAAGTCAAATAAGTCAAATGAGTCAAATAGGTCAAATGAGTCAAATGAGTCAAATGGGTCAAATGGGTCAAATGGGTCAAATGGGTCAAAATTGCTGCAAACTTACTGACTTATATGACCTATTTGACCCATTTGACCAAAGACCAACTGACTTTATTTACTTCGTATTGCCACAACAGGATCCATCCTTGCAGCTTGTGAAGCAGGAATAAACCCGGCGAGAATACCGGTGAGGATACAAATGAATATTGCTAATGCCATATTAGCCGGGGATACAAAAACAGGAAAGTTCAATGCGTTTGTAAGTACCTGGGTCAATCCAAAAACAAGTAATAAACCTATTAGCCCGCCGATGATACAGAGAAAAGCTGATTCTAAAAGAAACTCGGCCAGTATCACTCTCTTTTTAGCGCCCACTGCTTTTTTCAAGCCGATCTGGTTGGTTCTTTCACGAACGGAGACAAACATAATATTGGCTACGCCAAACATGCCGACAATCAATGATAGCGCAGCAATGGCCCATCCACCGATATTTACATTTTTAAAGACTGAACTGACCTCTTCGGTAAAATCATTGATATCGTTTAAGCTAAAATCATCTTCTTTGGTAGGTGCGAGTTTATGAATAGCACGCATGGTGCCGGTGAGATCGTCTTTTAATTCTTTACTTGATAAACCATCAATGCCCTGCACCATCAACAGGGGTTGCGAATAACGTTCATCCATAAAAGTACGGGCGAATTTGTAGGGCATCACCACACTTTCATCAAAGTTCCATCCGCCCACCATCGTTTTCCCCTGTTTCTTAAAAACACCGGTTATCAATCCCTTCTTGCCACGAATAACAACCTGTTTACCGATGGCGATCTCGCCTCCTCCAAAAAGCTTGGCCGCAATTTCATTACCGATCACAAATGTGCTGGAGCCACTTTCATATTCCCCGTCAGAAATATTTCGCCCTACTGCGATGTCAATATTCTGTATATCCTGGAACTCATCATTTACGCCATAGAGATTCACACCAGAGAGGATGTTGTCGTTATATTCGATCCTGTCGTTCCGGCTTATCTTGAATCCAACATATTTCGCAGAAGGAGTTCTTTCTTTTACCTGTTTTACTTCGCTGAATTTTGGAGAGGGGCGGTTAGCATATTTCCAGCTATCCATTCCGCTTTGTCCCCAGTTCCACTTATCAATATAGATCGTGTTATTGCCCAGTGAATTCAGTTCGTTCCGGATATTTTGTTCAAGACTGTTTACCGTAGCCAACACTCCAATAATACAGAAGATGCCAATGGTGATGCCAAATAATGACAGGAATGTGCGGAGTTTGTTCTTCCACAATTCCTGCAAAGCCATTTTGAAACTGCTTCCTATGATCTCTATACTGCGACGGATCATGCAGCAAATGTACCAGATGAAAATCGGGCACAGAAAGAATTTTTACAGACCCGCTTTCACTTCTTTTCCTGCTTCTGTGCTGATAGCGGCCCTATGCAATATGAGTCTTTCATTAGCGGTGTCAAATGTCAGTTCGATCCATCCATTATACTTGAGGTCGTTTTTAACGATTTGCACGGCGAGGAATTTATGTGATACATCTTTCCACGGACCTTGCCAGTAAACCGGCTGGTTTACACCGATGATCTTTTCACCCAGGAACACTTCCGACACT
>DASVNY010000153.1:0-16568 GCA_036383615.1 Chitinophagaceae bacterium | reverse complement strand
GGTTCAGTTCAAAGGAAATCATATCGTCTTGTTCTGGATAGGAGAAACGATCATTCTTTACTGGCTATATACAAAAACAAAAATTCAATTACTGCGATACGCTTCTTTTATTGTAGCCATACTAACATTACTTAGCCTGCTCCTTACATGGACGAATGTATATTTGAGCAATTTTGCCATTATTCCTGTCCTGCTTAATAAAGGTTTTATCACAACATCTGTAGTAGCAATTGCCCTGTTCCTCTATCATAGATTAATGCCAGCGGAAACAGCAGCAGTAAGACGAACCGTATTGATCACCGCGATCAGCATTGCCTATTTAGCTGGTGTATTGGAGATGTATTATCAATTCAGCTCGCGTTACACCGATGTGCCGATACATACTATTTACCTGCTTGCTTATACGTTTATCGTTGCCGTGCTATTATTGAAGATATTCCGCAAAGACGCAGCATATTCAACGCTGAAGTTGTTCTTCACCATCATTTGTTTTGCTTTTTATCTTTTTGGCCTCGCGGAACTCGGGAACATCTCACTGACTTTGCTGACAAAAGGGAATGGCTGGCATTTCGCGGCTCACTGGCTGGCAGCCGGCATTCTTCTCTGGATGTTATATGATCTTTGCAAATTCTTTTTCAAACGAAAAGAAGATGAGTGGATCATACGAGACGCTTCATTTGCATGGCTCATGGCGGCAAGCATCATTCTTGTGCTGAGCATCGAAATGTACCAGGTGATCTTATGGAGTAATTATAAAGACCGGGCCGATTGGATATGGTGGGAAAATCTTTATTACAAGGCAGGGCTCAGTATGCTTTGGGGCATTTGCTCCTTTGCTATGATGTGGCTGGGAATGAAAAAAAGTTACCAGCCATTGCGTATCATATCGCTGACACTTTTCACTATTACCCTGGGAAAGCTTTTTCTCTATGATATTCGCAACATTCCGCCGGGTGGTAAAATTGTCGCGTTCATCCTGCTGGGCATACTATTGCTTGCAGTAT
This sequence comes from Chitinophagaceae bacterium, assembly GCA_036383615.1. Classification (GTDB taxonomy): domain Bacteria; phylum Bacteroidota; class Bacteroidia; order Chitinophagales; family Chitinophagaceae; genus CADEDV01. Next base: position 15,564 of record DASVNY010000153.1, on the reverse strand, counting down.
CTTTCATGTATCAACGATTGAAAAAAATAATCATAGATAACAAAACAGATCAATGATAATTTATAATGTGACCATAAAAGTTGAGCGTGGCATCGCAACCGACTGGTTAAAATGGCTGAAAGAAGAACATATTCCTGATCTCCTTAATACTGGTTGCTTTACTCATGCTGTTACGCTTCATTTGGTAGAAGCTGATGATGAAGAAGGGATCACGTATGCCGTGCAATATCATGCTGCAGGCAAAGCATTATATGATCGTTATATAGCACAGTTTGCCGAAACAATGCGAAAAAAAGGACAGGATAAATGGGGTAATAAATTCATTGCTTTCCGCACATTGATGGAGGTTGTGAATTGAGTGTGCAAAAGAAAAAAACTTCATCTTGCCGCTTCCAAAACAATTGTATATTCCCACGAACGATTGATCTTATTTATTACTGCCTGAAACAAGCTACCAGCAAGGTTTTCAGGCAGTAGTGTTTTTGCCAGGTAAAAAAGCTAAAATTAAAATCCGCTGTAATGCTTTGCCGTAGCGGCTTCGGGCCGATTGCAAAGTGCAACAATTTTTTTGCTGGTATCAAAAACCATATAAATTTGCCGCCGTACAAAATCATTAAAATTTCAATCATGAACAAAGCTGAATTAATTGCAAAGGTTTCCGAAGACACCGGTATTACAAAAACTGAAGCCAATGCTGCTTTAGATTCTTTTATAGAAGCAGTCACTAAAACATTGAAAGGTGGTGGAAAGGTTACGCTTGTTGGATTTGGTACCTTTTCCGTATCCAAAAGAAAGGCCCGTAAAGGCATTAATCCAAAGACCAAAGAGATCATTAACATCAAAGCAAGAAAAGTTGCTAAGTTTAAGGCTGGAAAAGAATTAGCTGCCAAAATGTAATAAATGTATTACCGGACTTAGAAAGCTCCCCACCCGTTCACAATGCGTGGGGGCTTTTTAATTCCAAGCCTTTATTTTTGCATAATCATTCATTTTTAAAAAAAAATCAACCATGGGAAGAGGAGATAAAAAAACAGCTAAAGGAAAACGTTTCAAAGGTTCATTTGGCAAAAGCCGCCCGGCTATATCACCTGCTACTAAAAAGAAAGCAGCTGCCAAGAAAAGTAAATAGTTGACCGGTTAATAAAGTTGACAGGTTGATAGAGGAAGTATTTATCAACCCGTCAACCGGTTAACTATATCAACTCCTTACTCACGGGGCTAATCTTTCGATCGTCCAGCCCCCGTCATCCAGTAAAGTATATTGTATCCTGTCGTGCAAGCGACTCGGTCTGCCCTGCCAGAATTCAATGATGACAGGTTTTAGTAAATAACCACCCCAGTGATCGGGGCGTTGGGTTGTTTTATCCTTTAATTCTTTTTCGGTCTCCTGGTACTTTTCATCCAACCATGAGCGATCGGGTATAACCTGGCTCTGTGGTGAGGCAATAGCGCCAATACGGCTTCCTTCAGGTCTTGACTGAAAGTATTCATCGCTTTTTGCTGCGCTTAATTTTTCTATCAATCCGGTAATGCGAACCTGCCGTTCCAGTTCTTTCCAGAAAAAAACTAAACAGGCTTTGGGGTTCTCTGCCAGTTGCTGCCCTTTGAAGCTATTGTAATTGGTAAAAAAAGAAAAGCCATCTTCTGTAAGGTCCTTTAATAAAACAATTCTTGCCGAGGGAAACCCATCAGCTGAAGCGGTAGCCAATGTCATTGCATTCGGTTCATCAATGGTTGATGCGATCGCCTCCTTCCACCATTTGTCAAACTGCTGTAAGGGATTGCTATCAACATCTGCTTCAGACAATGTTTTTTGCGAATAGTTCTTTCGTATATCTGCAATACTGTTTTGCATTAGCTTTTATTGTAACGCAAAAATAAACCTTGTTGAAATGAGAAAGACCCTTTGAAGGGTCATTTCAGTATGATATTTATCAGCGTCACTATTCTTTGGGTTTCTTACGGATCAATTGATCTCTTTCTTCAGCGAGCATATTGAGCATGCTTTCCAGTTCGCCTATTCTTTTTATCTGTCCTTCCAGCTTCCTATTGGTATCAGAAACAGTTTGCAGGTCAAGGTTCAATTCTTCGAGATAGGCAACTTTCTTCTCCAATTGCTGGCGAATGAATTCTGTTTCTTTTAGATCTTCCTCCAGGTTTCCCACTTCTGTTCTCAGTTGCTGGTTGTCTGACGTCGCCCCATTCAGTCGCTGCTTATTCTCCTCCAGCTCACGGGAAAGTTTCACATTCTCTTCTTTCAGGTTCTCAAACTCAAGGTTATTCAGCTTTGATGAACTTACCTGTTGCTCGAGCTTTTCAATTTTGCTTTGCAATACATTGAATTCGGTATAAGCATTATCAAGCATGGAGCTCATCTCTTTTGTAAGATGTGCTTTTTGACGGATGTTAGTGATCTCTCTTTCTTTTTCAAGCAATCTTGATTCGAGATCAACAATACGATTAGACATATCTTCATTCTCCTGCTTGAATTGCTCCTGTTTCTCTTCTGCGCCTTTAAGTGTTTCAATTTGATCCAGCAGGTAAGTAAGCCTGTCGTTTTGCTCAGCGAGACTGTGTTGCGCTTGCTTTAACTGTGTCGTAAAATCAGGTTTATCAGTGGCGACAATCTGTGGTTGCGCTTGTTTGGCAGCTGCTAATTCTTCTTTGAGCTTTTTATTTTTTTGACGTTGTTCATCTGCTTCAATAGTATAGATATTACTGTTCTCTTTTTCTTCTTCCAATGATTGACGAAGTGTTGTGATCTCTTTATCTTTTAACTCCATGTCGCTATAATACCTGTTCTTCCATTCGTCTGTTGCTTTATTGGTTTTGGGAGTTTGAGATTGAACGGCGGAGCGAAGATTTCGCCGGCTCACAATGAAAAAATGAATGGTTATGCCAAGAACAATAGCTCCCAGCATGAGCACAATGATCTCTACGATGGAAAGAGAAAGGGTCGGCATTTTCCTACAGTCAGTTTAGAAAACTATTAAAAAAATAGTAGAATCTAATCGGGGGTTCTTCACGGGAGGGGACTCTCTAATGAGAACACAAGATAGGAGTTATACGGGAACGTCAAATAGGAAATGTACGGTATAGGGTTAACCCCTTACTAAAGTACCTACTTTTTCACCTGTTACGACACGGCGAAGGTTACCTTCCGCGTTCATATTGAATACGATAATAGGGAGGTTGTTCTCCATGCATAATGTGAAGGCTGTCATATCCATAACCCTCAGGTTATTGGTCAAACATTCCTGGAAAGTGATGACATTGAACTTCGTGGCAGTAGGATCTTTCTCAGGGTCGGCCGTATAAATACCATCGACCCTTGTTCCCTTCAATATTACATCGGCATTGATCTCAATGGCCCGGAGAGAGCCAGCCGTGTCTGTTGTAAAATAGGGGTTGCCCGTGCCGGCTCCAAAGATCACCACCCTTCCTTTTTCAAGGTGACGGATAGCACGACGGCGGATATAAGGTTCAGCGATCTGTTCCATTTTAATGGCGCTTTGCAAACGTGTATAAACTCCCACTCTTTCCAACCCCGCCTGCAGGGCCATTCCATTGATAACGGTTGCAAGCATTCCCATATAATCGCCATGGGCTCTTTCAATACCCGTCTCTGCTTCATTCATCCCACGGTAAATATTTCCACCCCCGATCACAATCGCTACCTGTACGCCTAACTCCGTAATAGACTTGATATCCTGGGCATATTGGGAAATAACGGCTGAGTCCAACCCAAAATTTTTATCGCCCATTAATGATTCACCGGAAAGTTTAAGGAGGATGCGTTTGTACTTAGGGAGCATGCAGAGCTAATTTTTCGCTGCGAAGATAGGGGAAATGGCTATTGTTTGACCGCCTTCACACTATAAACCATCGGCACTTTCCCTTCCATGCCTTTAATATGCCAGTTGCCATTGCCTGCTTCAACGATATTATTGAAACAAGGATATGGAGAATACATAAATTCATTGAATACTTCGATCTTAAGACCGGCCGCAATCAATGCATTCAGCACTTCACTGATACTATGGTTCCAGCTATACTCTTTTCCTTTGATCTCAGCGTTGCGATCTGTATAGGTGCCCTGGTTCTCTGTTACAATGATCTCTTTATTATCATAGTGATATTTGACATGTGTGAACTGCTCATCAAACATCCAGACCACAGGGTGAAATTCAGCCAAATAAAAAATGCCGCCGGTTTTTAAATAATAAGCGATCAGTTCCGCCCATTTAGTAAGATCAGGCAACCACCCTACCACACCATAAGAAGTAAAAACAATATCAAATTTCTCATCGAGATGATCACGAAGATCATACACATTGCTGCAGATGAATTTTGCATTCAGCTTTAATTCATCATTCAATTTCTGCGCTTCCGCTATGGCAGCATCAGAAAGATCAACACCCGTTACTTCGGCGCCCCGGCGTGTCCAGTCCAGGCTATCCATTCCAAAATGACACTGCAGGTGCAACATTTTCTTTCCTTTCACATCACCCAATTCATTTAATTCGATAGGCGTTAAAACAGTTTGTCCTTTCTTAAATCCTTCCTTATCGTAAAAAGAAGAATCCTTGTGTACCGCTGTCCGCTGGTTCCAAAGACTCCTGTTGGCTTCAAAGTATTGATCAAATTCACTCATCGTTTTAAATTAAGTAATACAAATTTCCGGTAAAAAGTTATAACTCTCACTTATCCACATGATCCTGTCACAGGGTGTTGTCGGCGTTGGCCGGAACGAAGTATTACTTAGGCGAGGGGGACCCGTGTCATTGTTTGTTGTTGGTGGTGGTGCCACTGACATCAGTATCACCAGTGATTAGGTGACAGTGACACTTAGATAGCTATTGCTTTGCAACAAAATTTTTTTAAAGAAGGCTTTTCTACGACTTTATTATATTACATTTTTCGCAACTTTCGAACGCAATAATTATTATGATCTGTAATATAGAAAAACCCTGTTTGCCTATCCATAGCAATTCCTTTGGGTAAACTAAACTGGGTTTGCAGGTTAATACCGTCCGCATACCCATTAATGCTCCCTGCCAGTGTTTTGACAAGTCCGCCTGTGGTGATCTTCCTGATACGATCCCCATCAATAACAATTAAATTCTGATCATTATCTATGACGATATCCATTGGACGAATAAACGCTGCTGACGCGATCGGCCCATCGGTATAGCTCCACGTATTTGACCCTGCAAACGTGCTGACAATACCCGCTGGTGTGATCTTACGGATACGATAATTGTTTCCATCAGCAACATAGATATTGCCTGAAGCATCTACTGCCATTCCGCCTATGCTACTTCCAAATTTTGCTGATAATGCATTTCCGTCCGCAAATCCGCTGGTACCATCGCCTGCTACAGTGGTTACCTGTCCTGCCGGGTCTATCTTCCGGATGCGGTAATTTTTATAATCAACAACATACAGGTTTCCTGTTGCATCAATGGTTAAATCGAGGGGCTCATTAAATTTTGCCGATGTTCCATTTCCATTAGCATACCCACTGGTACCATTACCTGCTATCGTGGTTACCTGCCCTCCAGGATCTATCTTCCTGATACGATGGTTTCCCTTTTCCGATATATATAGGTTCCCTGTTGCGTCTATAGTTATTCCAACAGGTATATTAAACTGAGCGGAAGCGGCTGGTCCATCCCTGTAGCCAGCATTGTTGCGGACACCCGCAAAGGTAGTGACCACACCGGCAGGGGTAATTTTCCGGATGACATGTCCGCTTGTTTCTGCGACATATAAATTTCCCTGTGCATCGCAAACCACCCCTGCTAATTGAGCAAACCCTGCTGCAGGACCAGTTCCATCCAAGTAGCCAGGACCAGGGCCTCCTGCTAGTGTCGTTACTTCATATGCTTCAAGCGGGTTACCACATCCTGAAATAATCAGACCTGTAAGATTAGTAGTTCCTATGGTGAGATTTTGGAGCGGCCCCTGCTGGCGATTGCCTAAATCATTTCCAATTATGTGAAGACTGCTGGCATTGCAATGAAGCACTGTAATATTAAAAGAAAGAGATTTATCAACCCTGGCGCTATAATATTTATCCTCCATATAGATTTCTGCCCATCCATTGGAAACAGTATTGCCTGCACAATCTTTAATCACCCCGGAAATTTCTAATCCGTGATTACCCAGGTCTATTTTTATTTCTCCCAGGCTTTTATTGGCAGATAACGGTTCTATCTGCTGCGTATACACAACTTCGCCACATTCATCATGAATTCTGAGCGTGAGCGGTTCATTGGCTGGAACAAGACCACCGATAAACCCGCTCGAATCTGTATACCCGTTTGCACTGGCACCTGAAACTAAACTACCCCTTGTAATGCTGACTTTGACATAAGGAATAACTCCGCCTTTTGGATTTTTCACTGTTACATCAATGTAAACGAGATTGGAAAACCCGGCATCACAATTCCAAAAACTGAAATGTTTGACTTCTCCGGAATAGTTATTGCCTGTTTTCAGCGCTTCACCTTCCTGGTGCCAGAGTCCGCTGCTTTCATCTATATACCATAACGGAATGCTATTAGGCGCTTGGGCAAGGAGACTTGATGGAATAGGAAAATTTACGGATGCCGTTTTATTTTCGGCAATTTGAAGGGGTTCGCCGGCAGCTCCCTGCAACTCTACCGCTACCATGCTAAAACTTTGCATGATCACCCGCCTGTTTGATGTATCAACAGCTAATAAACTCCCAGGTAAGATATCAGGTGTGTTTAAAGCCGTGGGGTCTATAGGATGTATAAACACTGTTACATCCCCACTATATGCACTGCCATTACTTTTTAAGACAACAGCACTGGCTGGTAAAGTAACAGAATATCCTGCACTGGAAACCATTCCTCCTGCAAGACTATTAATAATACCCGCAGCTGTTTTTTTGAGCAATTGGATCTTGATAAAATTGGTACCCTTAGCAGATGCACTAAACACACGGTATCCTTTGAAATACCCGGTAGCTTCAGCAGTAATAAGACTGGAAAACTTATCCAGCATGAGATTGTTTAAACGAAAATACCCTTTAGCATTTGTTGTAACTGTTTTACCGGAAGCTGTGATTGTAACACCTTGAAATGGTTGATTGTTTTCATCCAGGATCAAACCGGTTATAGAAGATGTTACGAGTTGCTTTGCATCCGGGTCATTGGGGTCTGCATCAGGAAATGAACCTTCAATTTCTCTTTGGCATCCTAAAAAGAAACTTATACAGGTGATAGAAAATAAAAGAGTAAAGACAATTCTCATTGGAAAAAGAGTTATGGATTCGAACAGACAAGATAGCAAACAATCCGGCAAGAAAAAAGCGTCCTGTAACAGAACGCTTAATTAAATTATTATATATAAAGTCTATTATCCTAAAGCTACACGTTTAAATTCTGTAATCTTTACATCACCGCTTTCTTTCAGGTATTGCTCAACAGATTTGCTGGCATCCTTCACGAAAGCCTGGGCAGTCAGGGTTTGCTCTTTAAAGAAAGCGCCCATTTTGCCTTCAGCGATCTTAGCGATCATTTCTTCAGGTTTGCCGGCCATCTTAGGGTCCTGCTTCATCAGTTCAACGATGATGTCTTTTTCACGGGCAATCACATCAGCAGGAACACTTGCCGCATCAACAGCCACCGGGTTCAACGCTGCAATTTGCATAGCTACGTCTTTTCCTGCGTCTGCTGCTTCCTTATTCAATCCTACCAATACACCAATGCGGTAAGCACCGTGGATATAAGAAGCTACATAAGGAGCGTCTATTCTTTCAAACTTGGTGACACCGATCTTTTCACCAATTGAAGCCAGTTTATCATTCACCAGTTCAGCAACGGTTGAATTACCTGCTTTAGCATTCATCAACTCATCCAGTGTTTTTACATTGGCTGCAATGGCTGCATCAGCGATACTTTTGCCAAAAGCGATGAAATCAGCATTCTTAGAAACGAAATCAGTTTCGCAGCTAACACAAACAACGATACCTGTTTTATTATCGGCAGTTGTTTGAGCGATAACCACGCCTTCTTTTGCTTCACGGTCACTTCTTTTAGCAGCTACTTTCTGACCTTGCTTACGCAACCAGTCGATCGCTGCTTCGAAATCACCATTTGTTTCTGTCAATGCTTTGCGGCAATCCATCATGCCGGCGCCAGTTGCCTGGCGAAGTTTATTTATATCTGCTGCACTTATAGTTACTGTGCTCATAATAATTAGAATTAAAATTAATAATACTTCCTCTTCACAGTTATCTCCTGGCACCACCGGGACCTCTGCTGCCACCGGTTGTAGTGCGGCGTCTTTGTCCACCACCACCACCTGCACCGCCGCCTGAATTGCCACGACCGCCACCACGACCACCGCGACCGCGACCACCTTCAGCTTGTGCTTCTGCTTCCAAACGTGCAGCTCTTTTTTCTGCATCATCATTTACCACATCTTCTGTTTCTTCGTCTTTAGCAGCTTGTCTTTCTGCCAAACCTTCTGCGATAGCAGCAGTAAGATAGTTAGTAAGGATAGCGATCGATTTTGTAGCGTCGTCATTAGCAGGGATAGCAAAATCAACTTTGTTAGGATCGCAGTTGGTATCAACTACGCCGAAGGTCATAATACCTAAACGTTTTGCTTCAGCTAAAGCGATATGCTCATGACCGATATCAACAATGAACAAAGCAGCAGGTACACGGCCCAGTTGAGCGATACCACCTAATACTTTCTCCATTTTGTCTTTATCTCTTGACAAAGTCAATCTTTCTTTTTTAGTGATGCTGTCAAAAGAACCATCACCCAGCATTTTTTCAATGCTCTGCATTTTCTTCACGCTCTTACGAACGGTGTTGAAGTTCGTCAACATGCCACCCAACCATCTTTCAGTTACGAAAGGCATGTTTACTTTCTTTGCACATTCGTTCACGATATCCTTAGCTTGTTTCTTTGTTCCAACGAAGAGGATCTTCTTTCCGCTGCGGGCGATCTGCTTCATTGCCGCGGCAGTTTCCTGCAGGCACTCAACAGTCTTGTTAAGATCGATGATGTGAATACCTTTCTTCTCAGCAAAGATGTAAGGCAACATCTTGGGGTTCCACTTCTTTTTCAGGTGACCAAAATGAACACCTGCTTCCAGAAGTTGCTGTTGTAAGGATGTATTGTTTTCCATTTTCTTTATTATGATAGTTATTATTATTGTTTAGCTGTGAGCCGTGAGCTTCGGGCTGTGAGACTGACACTCGCAGCTCATAGCTAATAGCTCGTAGCTTCTCTTAACGTTTAGAGAACTGGTAGCTTCTTCTTGCTTTCTTGTGACCGAATTTCTTACGTTCAACAGATCTCGGATCTCTTTTCAGCAAGCCTGCAGCTTTTAATGCAGGACGGAAATCAGGATTCAAATCAACCAACACACGGCTAATGCCCAGCATGGCTGCTTCGGCCTGGCCCTTCAAACCACCACCGGTTGCATTGATCTGGACATCAAATTTGTTGGCTACATCAACTGTTTTCAGTGGACGCTCCACCTGGTTTTGTAAATACACCAGCGGGAAATATGCTTTGTAGTCTTTATCGTTCACTGTGATCTTGCCATCACCTTTGGCGATGAACACTCTTGTCACAGCTTCTTTACGACGACCAACACCATTTTTTTGCTTTTCCATTGTATGTTTTTTTAGCTGTGAGCCGTGAGCCGTGAGCTGTGAGTTTTACTCGTAGCTCGTAGCTAATAGCTCGCGGCTGTTTTTAGAATTTTAAATCTTTAGGTTGTTGTGCTCCATGCGGATGCTCAGCACCGGCATACACAAAAAGTTTTTTGTACATCTTGCGGCCCAGGCGATTCTTAGGCAACATGCCTTTTACCGCTCTTTCAATAACAACTTCAGGACGACGTTTCTGTAAGTTCGCCGCTGTTTCTTCTTTACGGCCACCAGGATAACCTGTGAAGTGGTCATAAATTTTTTGCTCCAGTTTGTTGCCGGTAAAAACAACTTTTTCTGCATTGATCACCACGATATAATCGCCGGTGTCAACATGTGGTGTGTAGTATGCTTTGTTCTTACCGCGAAGTACCGCAGCAATTTTAGCACACATACGACCAACGGTTTGATTAGTACCATCTACAACATACCATGTACGTTGCACGGTAGCCTCGTTCGCATGTTTGGTAGTGAAATGTAATTTGCTCATTTGAGAAAAGCTTTGATCCCGCCTTGGCGGGAAGTTAAAAAATAAGCAGTTGAGCTATCCCTCATCCTGCTCCCTTACTCACAGCTCGTAGCTGTTTTTTGGGGGTGCGAAGATAGGATTGAGCAAAATTCTAACCTAAAAATAGGGAAGGTATTTTTTACTGTCCCTTTGCAACGAATTGATTTATAATAAAATTTTTGTACCGTAAAATAAATGTTATTCAAAAAGTTGGCAATTTGCCAACAAATAAATAGCTTGCGGTTGTTCTTAAATCTTTGAAGGCTGGCTTCCGAAAAAAAACAAAAAACAATGTTGTAAAACACATACCCGCTTATACAAACAGTGTTAGTATTATGGGAAAGAAGCGGTATGATCATCGTGCAATTGGAGAGAGTAAATGAATTTGCAAAGAAACATGCAAATGCAAGAAAAAGCCTTACAACCTGGAAGGCGGCAACAGAAGAAGCCAATTGGAAAAACAAACAGGATGTTCTAAAAGATTTTCCAAGGGCAAAAATGATAGCTGATAACAGGGCAAGATTTGAAATCGTTCACAACTTATTTCGCCTGATCGTAAAAATTAATTATGACTATGGCATCGTGATTGTTCGATTTATCGGAACACATAATGAATACGACAGGATAAACCCGGAAACTATTTAATCTTATGGCGCAACAATGGTTGATAATCGAAACAAAAGAAGAGTATAAAAAAGCTACTGCCCGCTTCGAGGAAATACACGAAGCCGCAAAAGGTACGCCTGAGCATAAAGAAATGCTGCTGCTTGCCTTGCTTATTAGTCAATATGAGCAGAAAAACTGGTCTCATCCAAATATAGACCCGGTCGAGATGATCAAGATAAGAATGGAAGACTTCGGCTATACCGCCTCCGATCTCGCAAAAGCTTATGGCGATAAAGGAACAGTGAGCAAAGTGCTGAATTATAAACAAGCGCTTTCACTAACCATGATCCGCAAATTCAGCAAACTGCTCCGTATCCCTGCTGAATCTCTCATCAAAGAATATAAACTTCAGTCCTGAGCTTATAGCTCCCACCAGTTCTCACGCTTATATTCCTTCCCGATAATAAGCGGCTCACCTATTTTAGGTGTCGCGACTTGCAGCTTGAATTCTTGTGCCCTGGCTAACACCCTTCTTACCGGTTCATTCCATTCATGCAGGGCCAAAGAGAATTTAGCCCAGTGAACAGGCAATAATGTTCTTGCGTTCAGGTCAATCGCAGCCTGCACCGTTTCTTCCGGCATCATATGTATCAACGGCCACATGGTATTATACTGCCCTGCTTCAAGTATTGCGATATCAAATGGCCCATACTTTTCGCCGATCGCTTTGAAATGGGCATCATAGCCTGAATCACCACCAATATATATGGAGTGAAAAGAAGTTTTTAAAACAAAGGAGGACCAAAATGTTTGAGCTCTTTTTATCCCCCTGCCCGAAAAATGTCTTGCCGGTGTTGCGACAAGCAAGATATCATCGGAAAGCTTTTGTTCATCCCACCAGTCCATCTCCGTAATTATATTTTCATCTATGCCCCAATATTTTAAATGAGCGCTAACTCCCAGCGAACAAAATATCTTGCCGATCTTGTTCTTTAACTTTCTTATTGTTTTAAAATCAAGATGATCATAATGATCATGTGTGAGGATGAGATAATCTATCGAAGGCATACTCTCTGCCTTGTAATTATTACTTCCCGCAAACGCTTTGATCATAAATGAAAACGGCCCGGCATTTCCACTAAAAACAGGATCAACCAATATATTCCTGTTATTGATGCGGATGAGATAGGATGAATGACCAAACCAAACGATCTGTGGTTCTCCTGATAAAGCCTGCAGGTCTGTTTGCACAAATGGTAATGGCTTTGATGGAGCGACATTCTTATTCTTTATTAAAAAATCCTTTGTCATCTTCCAGTAAGAAGCACCCTCTGCTATCATTGGCGTTGCAGACTGGTTCTTAAACCCTGTGCCATTATAATTAGGCGATTGCTGAAGCCGGAGCTTATGTTTTCCCGAAGGCAGTTTGCCCGTTATGCGCAGCGACATACTGTTATTTTATATGCAAGCTAACCATCATTGATTGTTTTCACTTCATCGTTTCGGTAAACGACCAAAAACATGAGGCGAAATGGCCCCTTAGATTCTCTCTCTTATTCAATTGATTGTTTTACAAGAGATCCCTCTTGTGCACATAATATCATTTTGGCCCTGATGTTGCATTAATAACAACATCTGTTATCTGTTGAAAGTAAAATTGTGTACTATGAAAAAGATATTTCTTCTAACGAGCATACTATTAACAATGGTCTCCGCCTGTGAAAAAAATGTCGAAGCAAATGGCAATCTCACGGCTACGGATTTTGGACAAATTGTTACCGTGTCTATAAAGAACAATGCATTTTCTCCTGATAGCCTCGTAGTGACCCGCGGAGCAACAGTTGTTTGGAAGAATGATGACAACACGACACATACTGTAACTGCATTTGATCAAAGCTTCGATAGCGGCGACATCGCTCCTGGTGCATCGTTCAAATATAATTTCACTACGTTCGGCACTTTCAATTATCGCTGCTCTCATCATCCTGAAATGATAGGCCGGGTAATTGTGATCGGTCATCGCTAGCAAAAATCTGTGGAAAATTCAAAATGCAGAATGATTATCTTGCCCAACAAATTTTCATACTGCCATGTCCCCACATTTGCTCAACCGAACTTCCTTTGGTGATCCTAAAAATGCAGGCAATCTTATGCCTCTTGAAGAAGCTCATGTATTATTGAATGAATGGGTGCCGAATGAAAGATTACGCTTGCACATGAAGCAGGTGGCAGCCAATATGAAAGCATGGGCGCTGGAAAAAGAAAATGCAGACGAACACACAGCTTTGAAATGGGAGCTATCAGGACTATTGCATGATGCCGATTGGGAAAAATATCCTGATGACCATTGCAGGGTGATCATTGAAGAACTGGAAAAAAGAAATATCGATCCTGAAATCATGCAATGTATCGCATCGCATGGGCCGAAGGTTTTTGGTGTAGAGCCTCAAAACAAAATGGATAAAATGATCTATGCCATTGATGAGCTTTCCGGCTTTATTCATGCAGCTGCACTCATCCGCCCCACCCAGTATGAAGGATTGGAAGTAAAAAGTGTTTTGAAAAGATTGAAGACCCCCTCTTTTGCCGCGCAGGTAAGCCGGGAAGATATAACGGATGCAGTTTCAAGAATTGACACAAGCCTCGAAGAATTGATCCAATTCATTATTGATCACCAGCGTACTGTTGCGTAATTCCACGCAACTAAAATAATTTTTATATTTCTTTTAAACTCCGCCTTCCGTGTTCGGTCAGAACGCTGGCCGTGTGTCCCCAAGCCTTATCGTAAGAACATTTTCGTCACCAAAAAGTACATTATGAGAAAGCTTTACGCTTTGCTTGCCGGGATATGTTTTGCCCTGGCCGCAGTTCCCACCCATGCACAAACGCCTGCCAGCGATGTAGCCAATTTCACTTACTCAGTTGACGCGTCTGGCAATGTAACATTCGTCAACACATCCGTTATTGGTAGTGCCACGGGCATCCGCAGGGCACAATGGAGTTTTGGGGATGGCAGCAGCCAAACAACAGGAATGCCTGATGTGGTGCATCATCAATACCTCGCTACCGGTACTTACACCGTATGTTTAAAGATCCTGCTCTATGTAAATAATGCAAATGAACCGGTCGTTACCGCTGATGTTTGCAAAACCGTCGTTATCCAATCCATTTGCCGGGCAGATTTTGAACGACTGTCTGCTACATCAACCGATCCCGCAACAGTAACCCTAAAGGCATTGCCCTGGCACAGCAGTGAAAACAGGCCAGTGCTCATTTGCTGGAATTTTGGCGATGGCAATGATACCTGCATTCAATACAGTAATACATTTCCCGGGCCATATACTGTTAATCATACTTATACTCATCCCGGTGAATTCGAGGTTTGTGTAAAGATCCTTTACCAGGGAGGTTGTGAAGCGAGAAAGTGTAAGGGTGTCCGTATCATAGAACCCGATAGTTGCGGCGCAGATTTTGAACGATTACCTGCCAGCACAGCCAATAGCCCCTTACATGCCTCTTTCAAAGCATTGCCCTGGCATAATAACCAGAAAAAGCCGTCACGTGTTTGCTGGAACTTTGGTGATGGAAGAGACACCTGTATTAACTATGGACAGGATTATACTGGTAATTATATAGTCAATCATCTTTACCAGCAACCAGGCGAATACAATGTATGCGTTAAAATAAATTACTACGGAGGTTGCGAAGCACATAAATGCAAAGAGATCCATATTGAACGACCGGATAGTTGTAAAGCCGACTTTGAAAGAATTGCAATCAGCACTTCGAATAACCCGCTGACAACTGTTTTCAAAGCATTGCCCTGGCACAATAACCAGAAAAAGCCAAAGACTGTCTGTTGGAAATTTGGCGATGGCAAAGACACTTGTATCAATTACCTGAATATCTATAATGGTCTTTACACTGTTGCTCACACTTACAGCCAGCCGGGTAATTATGAAGTATGTGTAAACATCGTTTACTATGGAGGATGTGAGGCAAGAAAATGCAAAGTGGTGGAAACTGGCAGACCTGATAGTTGCAAAGCAGATTTTGAAAAAATTCCGGTCACTAGTTCTAATAATATTTTGTCAACTGCTTTCCGAGCATTGCCCTGGCACAATAACAATAAGAAGCCTGCAAGGATCTGCTGGACATTTGGTGATGGCAGAGATACCTGTATTAACTATGGTCAGGATTATAATGGACCGTATGTGGCAGGTCATACTTATGCGCAACCGGGAGAATATGAAGTATGTGTCAAAATACTTTATTACGGAGGTTGTGAAGCGAGAAAATGTAAAGTGATACATATTGTGAGACCCGATGAGTGTAAAGCTGGCTTTGAGCGCCTTCCTCTCACAACAGCCAATGACCAGCTAACCACAGTATTCAAGGCACTGCCATGGCACAACAATAATAAGAAGCCTGCAAAGATCTGCTGGACATTTGGCGATGGCAAAGACACCTGTATCAACTATAGCCAGGATTATACCGGTCAATACACAGTAAGTCACAGGTACCTGCAGCCGGGAGAATATGAAGTATGCGTTAAGATCATTTACTATGGTGGTTGCGAAGCGAGAAAATGTGAGAATATTCGTGTGCCCCAACAGCGATGTGCCGTCAATATTTTTGAACTGGCGCAATCATCCACCAGCCCCGAAAGAGGATTGTTTGCCGCTGTTACATCAGAACCGCCGCGAAGAGTGGAGCGTATCTGCTGGACTTTTGGTGATGGACAGG
>DASVNY010000152.1:0-4494 GCA_036383615.1 Chitinophagaceae bacterium | reverse complement strand
CAATAAAGCATACCTCATATCTTGTTTTTTGGTAGTGGCACAGTTTGAATAATCATTTATGTTTTCCGGCAGATTTGCGCAGATCAAGCCGCAGATATACGCTGAGAACAAGCGGTATTAAGTATCTGCGATAATCCGCGGAAAAATCTGCGCAAATCTGCGGGAGAATTTCAAAATGACCCACTGCCTGTTTTTTGCCGAAGATAAAATTTACATTTGATCGTTGTGAGAATAGTAGTTTTCAGTATCTGCTTTTTTATTTTTTCCTGTAACCCAGGTAAGCATATTTCATTTCCCCGAAGACAATCATTGTTAACGGGCACTGATTTTTACAGGCAGGCAGCGCCTATGAATTGGAAAGACAGAGATTCTTTAGCTGTAAAAGAAGCCCTGGCCGGCAATATGCCCAACTTCCTTAAAAAGTTTATCCCGGTAAATGTTTCGATCATTGATTCTGCCAGCGGGAAAACCATTAAAGCTATTTACTACGTTTCTCCGGATTACTTATGCATCGGAACAAATGAAGATTGGGCAAGAATAAACATCACTCCAATAGCTGCTCAACACATCGCCGATAGCCTCCATTGTTTTTTGCCCACCCGCAAAATGGTTGATGATATCTACAAAGCTGCTGCAATAAAATTGGAACCAGTACCTATGTATGCGTTTAGGGACAGCACACCTACCATGTGGCATCATCATCTTATCGTGGAAGGGCAACGAAAAGGAAGAAAAGGATTGATAGCGGGCATACAAAAAGATGTAGTGATCAGCGGAAAGATAACAAGGGATGGAAGACCCAACCGGGTGGCGATCTATGGCTGGCATAAATTGGATGGAAAACCTATCCAACCTCTTTATACAGGGCATATCAACTGGTGGGTGGACTATAGCCAGGGAATACGGTTGATCTATCGAAAAATCAAAGTAGGGAACAAATGGATGGATTATAAGGATGTGTTGAAGGATAAAACCCTTCAAAGGCTCTTATGTGACGAGGAATTCTGCGATTTTTACCGCTATGATTATTAAACCGCAACAGCTATATTTGCCCTCTTATCCTTTCTGATTATGAGCACTAAAAAAGCACTAAAGGACCTGAAAGAAACGGTCAAATTTCTCCAAAAGCAATATAAGCAAACCCCGCAGGTAGGTATTGTGTTGGGCAGCGGTCTTGGCAATTTTGTAAGCGAGATCAAAGTAGAGAAAGAAGTGGCTTATAGCGATATTCCCAACTTTCCTGTGTCAACGGTAGAGGGCCATTCCGGCAAATTGCTTTTCGGCAAACTGGCCGGCAAAACCGTTGTAGCCATGGCCGGGCGCTTTCACTATTATGAAGGTTATGCTGCGCAGGATGTGGTCTATCCGATCAGGGTGATGAAATTATTGGGAATAGAAACATTGTTGTTGTCAAATGCGGCTGGTGGTGTGAATACGGCTTATAAAGTAGGCGATATTATGATCATCAGGGATCATATCAGTTTTTTTACGCCTAATCCATTGATCGGAAAAAATATTGCTGAGTTTGGGCCACGTTTTCCTGATATGAGCGAGCCATACAAAAAGCATCTTATTCAAAAAGCAAAGAATATAGCAGCCACACACGGTTTTGATGTAAAAGAAGGCGTATATGTTGCTGTAACAGGGCCCACATTTGAAACAAGAGCCGAATACAAACTCATTCATACAATTGGTGGTGATGTGGTAGGTATGAGTACGGTACAGGAAGCGATCGTTGCCAATCATATGGGTTTGCAGGTATTCGCGATGAGTGTGGTCACAGATGTTGGTATCCGCGAAGATGAAAATATAATCACCCACGAAGAAGTATTGGCCGCAGCCAAAGAAGCTGAACCAAAGCTGGCAACTATTTTTAAAGAATTGGTAGGGGCCATTTAACAAATCGAACAGTCATCAGATGGTTAACAACTGTATTTTTGCTGCGTTAACCATGCTTTCAATCTAATATTTCATTTCTGCTTAGAAAGATCACATACCTGCTGGCTGTTTTTACTTTTATTGCTACGGTAGCTTATGCACAACCCCGCCTCTTTCGTGATGTTGGCTCAAAAGTGCAGCAGGTAGGAGGTTTGGGCGGAGGCGGAAGTTCGGACAGCTTACAGGCAAGAAATAAATTAGAAGATTCCATCACTATCAGGTTTCGCTACCTTGATTCATCGGGCAATTATAAACTGGATTCTTCTATAAGCGACTTTACAAAGCGCTTTCCCGTTCCCGGCACGAATATTCATTTAGGCAATACAGGCACAGCTTCCAGGTCATTATTGTTTTCTCCTGTTTTTAATGCTGGCTGGGATCCCGGCTTTCATGTTTTTGATGCCTATAAATGGAAATTGGAAAAAGTAAGGTTCTTTAATACAACAAGACCTTATAGCGAGCTGAATTATATGCTGGCCAGCCGATCGGAACAGATCATTGAAGTGATGCATACGCAGAACATCAAACCCGACTGGAACTTTGCTTTTCAATACCGCTTCATCAACTCACCGGGATATTTTAAGAACCAAAAAACAAATCACAATAACTATCTCTTTACTTCCAAATTTCAAACAAAGAACAGGAGATATAATGCTTATCTCGTTGCGCTGGCCAATTTGCTAAAGTCAACCGAGAATGGCGGCATGGAGGATGATAAAAACTATCTCGATGATCCTATTTATAAGGACCGTTTCACCATACCCACCAAAATAGGAGGGGACACACAGTTTGAAACTGATTTCTTTAATACGAGGATCGGTACCGGTAATAAATACAATGAATTTACTTTTTTACTCCGGCAGCAGTTTGATCTTGGCAAAAAAGATTCGCTGGTAACTGATTCGACTGTAATTCCTCTTTTTTATCCAAGGCTTCGTTTTGAACACACGATCCAGTACAATCGCCGTAAATACCTGTTCGAAGATTTTTTAGCTGATTCTGCTTATTACCAGGATTATTATGGACAGACATTAAAAGCAAGCACCGATACCTTCTTTTTAAAAGATACCTGGAACGAATTGATCAATGATTTTTCTATTTACCAGTTCCCTGATGCAAAAAATTTACAGCAGTTCATTCGTCTTGGTGCTGCCGTTCAGAATCTATCAGGAACTTTTGCGAATGGAAGCGATAAACTCTATA
This sequence comes from Chitinophagaceae bacterium, assembly GCA_036383615.1. Lineage (GTDB taxonomy): Bacteria > Bacteroidota > Bacteroidia > Chitinophagales > Chitinophagaceae > CADEDV01. The sequence goes on along the minus strand of DASVNY010000152.1, from coordinate 1,353 downwards.
ACGTATTTGGCCATGCTGAATATCGTAACAAAACCCGCAACCTGAAATGGGACATGATCGCAAATGGTAAGCTCTACTTTGTAGGGTTGAATGCAGGTGATTTTGATGTGCATGCAAGTTTGCAACGATTTGTCAGTAAAAAACTGGGCTACCTGCAGGTGGGTTTTGAAAACGCTTTTCGCACGCCTTCCTTTTTGTATGATAGTCGCAGCAGCTTTTATTTATTGCCCACTAATGAGAATTTCAAAAAGGAGAATAATACTCATATTTACGCTACCATCAGCCAGCCGCGATCAAAATTGAGTTTGTCCGGTCATTATTATTTGCTGACAAACTATACTTATGTCACGAATTATTATGAGCTGAAGCAGGAGAGTTCTTTATTTAATGTGCTCCAGGTAGCCCTGCAAAAGACGATCAATGTGGGCAAGCGCTGGATACTGCACACAGATATTTATTTCCAGAAAACGATCGGTGATGCGCCGGTCAACCTGCCATTGATCTATACCCGCAACCGGTTTGGGTATGAAGGAAACTTCGGCTTCCCCAATCTTGATATAGCATTTGGTTTGGAGGCCCGTTATCACACACCCTATAAAGCCGATAGTTATTCTCCGGCCCTTGGTCAATTTACTTACCAGGATAGCATAACGATAGACAACCTGCCGCAACTCGATGGCTATATACATTTTAGGATCAGGCCATTCAAATTATACTTTAGAGCTGAGAACCTGAATACGGCAAGAATGAATGGAGGCTTTGGGTTTACTAATAATAACCTGACCGCTCCCGGCTACGCGATGCCCGGCCTGGTCTTCCGCCTGGGTATTTGGTGGAGCTTTGTTAACTGATTGACAAAAGGTTAGGCCTGATGACAATCAGCTTTAAAAATCCATTTTAGCGATTATCTTTGTATCGTTCAATGAAAAAGATAACGGTAGCCATATTATCCGTTTACTATCTGGCTGTTGCCTGCGGCATCACGGTCAATTTTCATTTTTGCATGGAGCGTCTCGCTTCTGTTAAGCTGTTTGAATCGAAGGCAAAGAAGTGTGGTCGTTGTGGAATGGAGATCCATCAGTCAAATGGCTGTTGCCGTGATGAGATCGAAGTGGTAAAGCTGCAGGATGATCACCAGAAAGCATCGGTTGTAGCATTTGAATTGCCATTGATCGAATCGCTTGCTGTAACTCCTTCCGAATTTATTGTTGCGGATTTTCAGAATACTAACGAACAACGTCATTTTCATAATCATTCTCCTCCTTTATTATCTGCACAGGACACTTATTTGCAGATCAATGTTTTCAGAATTTGAGATAGGCATCATTGTGCTTTAGCTCATTGCTATAGCAT
>DASVNY010000151.1:0-6676 GCA_036383615.1 Chitinophagaceae bacterium | reverse complement strand
AAGTGTTTTGCCTGGTTTATTGCTTTTCAAAACAACCCAGGTCAGGCAAGCCAACAGGCCTCGGTTTGCCATCTAGATCAATAACAATTCCTGCATTGACCCCTTTATTAATTGCGGGGGAACCTGCTTTTAAACGAAAGTCATAATAGCGGTGAGAGATATCAATACTATCAAACACAGGATTTTGATCGTTGAGAATACCAGCACTGGTAATATTTTGCGGGTTGTCTTTCACTTTCCAGATTGCCTGGTCAAAGTTGACATTGAAAACAGTGTTGCCATTTTTTACTACCACTACTTCGTTTTCAGTTAAACCATTCTCTCCCCAGAAAATACAATTGCGAAATGAAGCCGTAAGATCATGCGAAACATTATTGGCATAATTAGAAACCGTGAGCACAGGATCGCGATGAAGAATAAAACTATTTGAATAAGTTGCTACGGTGCAATGCGTGAATTGATAACTGCCGCCCTGCGCCAGGAAAACGTTTTTGCCACAGTTTGTGATAAGACAATTAACCGCGGTAATGCTTGAGTTTACGGCAACAACACCAAAGTCATAAGAATTATCGATGACGCATTGATTTAATCTCACTTTGGGGTTTGCATTTGGAGAAGGACCCTCTGCGGCAATAGTTTGATAACCGTTCTTTAATACCGCATAGTTCAGCACATTGTCTTTACTGTTTGTTCCAAAATAAATACCCGGCCAGCTTGCAGGAAAATTTTTGTAAGGATCATCAAGCCGGTCACCCTGGAAATAAACCCGGTCAACAGTATCCTTTAACCCGTTTACCTGCAAACTTCCGTCAATCACAAGTGGTGCATTGCCATGAACATAAATACGACAACCTTTATTGATAGTGAGTGTTTGATTGGGCGCAACGTACAAATAACCAAGAATAACATAGGGAAGGTCATTATTCCAGGTTTCATTGGCATTTATTTCTTTTTCACGGAAGAAGTGAGCATTTTGTCCCCATGCTTCTAATTGCACCAACCGGTTCTTACCATTATAACTTACCTGTATGCTATCCCTCACAATAAAAGGAAGGTTCGCTGTGTTTTGATTAAGGTTTACCTGCACAAAAACATACACACTATCATTGGCTTCTACTTCCAGGTCGGTTACCTCTGGCCCGATAATACCATCAACATTTATTTTGTAAGCAGAACTATTGCCTCCCATTAGTTTAACTGATGAGATGCGCAGTTTACGGTTGTTATCGTTAATGATCTTGAATGATTGAGTAATAGAACCGGTGGTTGTAAAAACGGTATCATATTTCAACGTGTCAACTGTAATGGAAAGTCGCGCATCGGAGGTGGTGATAAAGGAATCTTTCCGGCAGGAAAAAAAGATGATCAAACAGGATATAAGGATCAGGCTTAGCGTTTTCATTGCCATAAAAATAGTAGAACTATTCCAGATTAACTATACGCATAGCAAAGCGCTGCCAGGCTTAATTTGACATTTTCTCCTTTTAGTAACTCGGCTCCGCAGGCTTCAAGGGTAGCGCCGGTTGTGATCACATCATCCACCAAAAGCAGATGTTTATTGGTAATAGCTACGGCGTCTGTCAATACGAATTTGCCTTCGATATTTTGCCAGCGCTCCATTCTCCCCTTTTTGGTTTGCGTATCGGTATGCTGTGGTCGTTCAATAACATTTTTTAGAACTGGCAGGCAGAGTTGTTCAGCCATACCTTCACATAACAAGAGAGATTGATTATATCCTCTTCTTTTTTCCCTGGCAGGAAATAGCGGTAAGGGTACGATTACATCAGCATTAAACCTTCCCGATCTTTTTATCGCATCACCCATTAGTCTTCCTAATTGTAAGCCCAGTTCCCGGTTGCTTCTATACTTTAGCTGGTGTATGAGATGTTGTATGAGGGATTCTTTGGTAAAATAGTATTGCGATGTGGCATGCTGCAATGGCAACCTTCCATAAAATTTTTTTTCGATGGGGTTGCCGGGATGCAATTCAAAATCAGTTTGAGGCAGGGCTTCTATGCAGCGTATGCAAAGAGTAGAATTATTGCTGAGCAAGTCACTGCCGCATCCATCACATATATGCGGAAATAACAGGTGCAGAAAAGACTCCTTTATTTCACTTATGCCTGTCATCTCATTTGGTTAAAACAAAAATTGATACACTTCGTCAATCCTTCCCAGCGCAACCACTTCGATATTGAATTTTTGTTTAGCTAATCCTTTCTGGTTGTATTTGGATACGATGATCTTTTCAAATCCCAATTTTTCTGCTTCTGCTATGCGTTGTTCAATACGATTCACGGCTCTTATCTCACCGCTCAATCCCACTTCACCTGCAAAACAAATATGCTGTGACAGCGGAGTGTCTTCATAGGATGATAATAATGCACAAAGCACGGCAAGATCAATAGAAGGGTCCTCTACTTTCAATCCCCCTGCAATATTTAGGAACACATCTTTAACGCCGAAATGGAAGCCACCTCTTTTTTCCAATACGGCTAATAATAGTTGCAGCCTGCGAAGATCAAAGCCGCTCACTGTTCGTTGTGGTGTTCCATAAACAGATTGCGTTACTAATGCCTGCACTTCTATCAATAGCGGTCGCATTCCTTCGATGGTGGCGGCAATAGCGATCCCGCTCAGTTGATCTTCTTTTTGTGTGATGAGGATCTCACTTGGGTTGGTTACTCCTCTCATTCCCGCATCGGTCATTTCATAGATGCCCAATTCTGCCGTACTTCCAAACCTGTTTTTTAATGTGCGCAATATCCGGTAAGCATAATGGCGATCGCCTTCAAATTGAAGAACAGTGTCAACCATGTGCTCTAGTATTTTTGGGCCGGCAATGCTTCCATCTTTAGTGATATGCCCAATGAGAAAAACAGGAGTGTTGGTTTCTTTTGCAAAACGTTGTAGCTCGGCCGCTGATTCTCTTATCTGGGAAACACTACCCGGTGATGAATCAATAAAAGGAGTTTGCAACGTTTGAATGGAATCAACAATGACCAGGTCGGGTTTTAGTTTTTTTATTTCCTGGAAAATTATTTGTGTTGAGGTTTCTGTCAGCAAATAGAAGTTGTCATTCTTCAACTGTAAGCGATCAGCTCTCATTCTTATTTGCTGTTCACTTTCTTCACCGCTGATGTACAAAACAACATTATCCTTTAGCCATAATCCATTTTGCAAAAACAAAGTTGATTTACCGATACCGGGTTCCCCGGCAATCAATACAATACTTCCGGGAACGATGCCGCCGCCCAATACTCTGTTCAATTCAATATCGGCGGTGGTCAATCTTTTTTCTTCGCTGCTTTTAACATCAGCTAAAGAGATCGTTCTATTGGTTCTGCCTTCTTCATGATAATCTTTCCAACCGTTATTATTTTTTTTAGTTTCTTTTTGAATTAACTCTTCAACAAAAGTGTTCCATTGATTGCATGAAGGACATTGACCAACCCATTTAACACTTTCATATCCGCAATTTTGACAGAAATATGCTGTCTTGACTTTACTCATGCACTAAAGGTAATTTATCAACCGAAGTTGGATATGACTTTGAAAATATTTTCAACGATGTTTAAATCAAAAAAAGATGATGAAAGAAAGAAAAAATGATGATGATTTTTTGATAAGGATATAAATGTAAAAAGGGCCAATCTTGACGACTGACCCTCTTACTTACTAACCCATTAAATTCTGTTGCTAAGTTACAAATATGACCCACATTACAAAATAATTTTTTCTTCCTGTGAATAACTTTCAACGCTGATTTTATTTGTAAAGCACAAATCAGGCAGCCAATAAAAATGCCTGTAATTTACTTATATTCAATTTATTATGAGATTTTTAAAATATAATAAAACAGCCCTGATAAATTCATTTTGAAGAAGTTAGTGTCGATGTTTCAATGACAAAAAGGCCGGAAAAACCCCTTCAACATAAATGGTAGTAGATTTGTTATTCCTTACTGAAACACTAAACTTTTTTATACGATGACAGCACCGATTATGATCGTTTCTTTGATCTTTTTAGGGATCAGTATGTTGGTTTCTTTGGCCCTGAAAAACAAGTTCAAAAAGTACAGTACCGTGCCCCTCATGAATGGTATGACGGGCCGTGAAATAGCCGAAAAAATGCTCCGGGAAAACGGCATTTATGACGTGAAAGTGACCTCAGTAGAGGGGTTTTTGACCGACCACTATAACCCCGCCAATAAAACCGTAAATCTTAGCCCCGAGGTCTATGAGGGAAATACCGTGGCCGCCGCTGCCGTAGCTGCCCATGAATGCGGCCATGCGGTTCAGCATGCCACCGCCTATAGCTGGCTGATGCTTAGAAGCAAACTGGTCCCGGCCGTGCAATTCAGCTCAATGCTCGTAAACTGGGTATTGCTGATCGGGGTAATTATGGCCAGTTCCGGTAATACCACCCTTTTGCTTGTCGGCATTATCATTTTTGCCGTGACAGTATTGTTTTCACTCATCACATTGCCGGTAGAATTTGATGCGAGCAAAAGAGCCCTTGCCTGGCTGAATCATACAAATGTTACTAACAGCCAGGAATATCCAAAGGCAAAAGATGCGCTTAAGTGGGCTGCGATGACCTATGTAGTAGCAGCGTTGGCAGCCGTAGTAACGTTAGTTCAGTATATCATGCTTTACTTGGGAAGCCGGGACAGGAATTGATCCCTGCGCTAAAATTCTTACAAGCAGGTCATTTGGCCTGCTTATTTTTTTACTTCAACTATCAAAAAGATTTAAAATAGAAAAGAAACCAGGAACCTTGTTCTATGTTCTCACACATCCGAAAATAATTTAAAATGTAGTTTTTAAACGACAAGTAAGAACGCTGACATAATGATCTCTTGACTTTTTAAAAAACCGTGCAGCATACTGCACGGTTTTTTTTGTCTCGCAGATAATCAATATTTTTAGTTCAGCACTAAAAAACCAACATGCACATGAGAAAATCTGCAAGCCTCTTGCTGGCGGTATTGCTATTATCCGCACAGTTCGTCTGGGCTCAAAACAAAACAGTAATTGGAAAGATCACCGACACAAAAGATGGAACTCCGATAGCAGGAGCCACCATTATGGCCAAAGGTTCAAAAAGCGGTACTGTTTCCAATTCAGACGGAACCTTCTCTCTCTCCTTTCCCGAAAGCGCTAAGATCCTGGTTATTTCAGCAGTGGGTTTTGAAACCCAGGAAGTGAATATTTCCGGAAGCTCTGTCCAGGTAGCAATGAAAGCAGGGCAGCCCAAAACACTTGATGAAATAATTGTCACAGGTTACGGAACAAAGATCAAAAAGGACCTCACGGGAAATATTGCTCGTGTAAAAGGAACCGAAGTAGCTAATATGCCTGTTCCCAATTTTACGCAGGCTTTGCAGGGCAGGGCCGCAGGTGTGTTTGTAGAAGCTAATAATGGTAAAGTTGGCGAAGGCGTTAAAGTTAGGATTCGCGGAGCAGGATCTATAACAGCATCCAATGATCCGTTGTATGTAGTGGATGGTGTACCTATCAATACTGAATCTCTTTCGGGTAACCCACTTGCCGATATCAATTTTAATGATATCGAAACTTTTGATATTCTAAAGGACGCCTCAGCGGCGGCGATCTATGGTTCCCGTGCAGCAGGAGGTGTGGTGCTGATCACTACTAAAAAAGGAAGAGCAGGGCGCACTAATCTGAATGTAAATGTGCAGTATGGAATAAATAAACCTACTCACTATCGTGGTTTTCTCAATGCAGAAGAATATGTTGACCTGTTGCTCGAAGCAGCTTTGAACAGTGATGTTATTGATGGGGTGAGTCCAACGGACCCTGACTCCTGGACGGTGTTTGCCCAGAGTCGTTTGAATCGTTATTCGGGTTATTCTAACTGGCGCAATCTTGAAACAAATACAAACTGGGAAAAGCTGGCATTTAAAGAAACTTCAAGAACAACGCTTATTGATGTAACAGCTTCAGGCGGCAGCGATAAAACCCGTTTTTATATCAGTGGTGGTTTCAATGACCAGGATGGTATTCTTATTCTTAACAACTTCAGGAGAATGTCAAGTCGTTTTAATCTTGAGCATGATGCAAGTGACAGGGTTAAATTAGGCTTTAACATGAGCGTTTCCAGGACCGAAGGTAATCGGAATAACCTGGACAATGCTTTCCAGACTCCTATGCAATTAGTAGCGCTGGCACCTATCACTCCTCCAAGGGACTTGAATGGAGTTTTTTATGACAGACCTGTTACTACCTATTATAATGGTTTGATAGAAACGGTAAACTCAAAATATAAGTCAACCACTTTTCGCAACATTGGAAATATTTTTTTGAGTTACAAACTCATTAAGAACCTGCAGCTCCGTACTGAATTTGGAGCGGACATTCAAAACCAAAACGATGAGCTTTTCCGCGGTAGCCGCACGTTTACAGGATTGTCAACAAATGGTTATGCTTCTTCTACCTGGTACCGGGTTGTTAACATCAATACCAATAATTATTTTAACTATACTCTCAGTAAAGGCAAGCATGATCTTGATGCAACAGGAGGTATGTCTTACCAGAAGTTCACCACAGAAATGACGTCTGTAACCGGCGAAGATTTTCCCACTGATGATTTGCAACGTCTCGCCAGTGCGGGCAGGATTACAGGAGGGAGTTCAAGCATAACAGAATCAGCA
>DASVNY010000150.1:0-1985 GCA_036383615.1 Chitinophagaceae bacterium | reverse complement strand
GGGCTTTCTCTTATAGCTTGCATCTACTACCACATGATTATTGGAGCGGTTATAAGCGGTGCCAACAGAAATAAACGTTTTTTTATTGTCAAGCATCTTATCATAACTCACCCGCACATTATAGCTATTGATCTTTGTGTCGTTCAATTGCAGTTGCAATGAATCCTGTCCCGTTGGCGTATAATCGGGATGAAAGAACTGCTGGAAGAACTCACGGTCACTTTGATTATAAGAAAGACTGGCACCACCGATGACCCTTAAAGTTTCTCCCAGTTTCCCTTTCAAGGTATAACTAAGAGCCAGGTTGGGATTATAACTATCTCCTTTACTTTGCACCGATCGCTGGCTCAGTTTCCACAACGCATCAAAACGATTGATATTCTTGTATTCCGTGAGACTGCTGTTATCAAAATTATTCTGGTTATAATTGAAAGTAAAATTCAGCAAATTCTTCTTGTTGATATCATAATCAACATTGACCCGTAAATTAGGTCGCCATGCTTTATTCGTATAACCGTTGTTTGTATTGAAAAAATTAGAAGAGTCGGCATAAATGTTATTCCGGATCGAATAGCCTTCTCCCAAGAAACGGTTATACCCTGTTCCTCCATTGATATTGATCGCTAAGCCTTGTTTACGATAAGTGAAACTTCCGTTGATAGCTCCTTCACCCCTTGTGCCTGCTGTAACAGAAATTCTGCCGCTACGTCCAACCCTTCCTTTTTTTGTTACAATATTGATCACACCACCCTGCTCATTTGCATATTGAGGTGGCGGATTGGTCATCACTTCAATTTTTTCAATCGAACTTCCCGGCATCGACTCCAGCATATCCTGCAACTGTTGCATGTTTAATTCAACAGGTTTATCATCGATCAATATCTTGGGCTCTTTACCCCGCACTGTGATCTTTCCATCGGGGTCTTTACCAACTAAGGGAACATTGGTCAATAGCTCACTCGCGTTGCTGCCGGCAGCAAGTGCCGACTCACCCGCATTAAAAGTGATATTGCCATCTTTTGATTGTATCAATGGTTTTTCTGCATACACCACCACCGCTTCGAGATCATCGGTGCTGCGTGGTTTTAAAACAATATCTGAAAGATTGAAGTCGTAGCGTTCCGTTCTGAAATGAATGCTGTCAAACGTCAATGATTGAAGACCGATATAACTTATGGATAGTTTGTAATACCCGAATGGAACCTCATTAAAATTAAAATGGCCCGATTTATCAGTTGACACCGATCTTTTATGAAGTGTATCCGTAAAAGAGACAAGCTGGATGGTTGCCCCTTCCAAAGCCTTGCTCTTTTCATCCATTACATTGCCGACAAGTATCCCGGAAGCTTTGTTTTCCTGGCCATAAGCAGTTGCCAAACACAAGACTGCAAGAATAAACGAAAAGGCTTGTTTGATCATCAGGGGTTTAGACGGCAAAGATAGTTTTAACCTGCTGACAGAGAACAGTAAATTATTAGTAATGGTAAGGGCAAACGTTTGTAATTCAATTATACAGGAATGTGACAGACTGTCACCAATTCAGAGATTTAGGTATATTTGCAATCCAAATTTATAAGGGATGCTCGATTATGTGTCAGACAAAGTGCAAGACGAAAACAGGCAGGGCGAAGCTTTTGCCCCGTTCGGCAATGACTCCAACCAGTATAAGAAGCTTTTTTATATTGAAAGCTATGGTTGCCAGATGAATTTCGCCGATAGCGAAGTCGTGGCAGCTATTTTAAATAAAGAAGGGTTTGGCGCCACCCGCAATCTTGAAGAAGCCGATCTTATTTTTATCAATACCTGCTCTATCAGGGAAAAAGCCGAACAAACTGTTCGCAAAAGACTAACTGAATTCAGAAAGCTGAAGGAACAGAAAAGAGGAATGCTGGTCGGTGTGTTGGGTTGTATGGCCGAGCGGTTGAAATCAAAATTCCTGGAAGAGGAAAAACTGGTTGACATCGTTGTTGGCCCCGATGCCTACA
>DASVNY010000149.1:0-6821 GCA_036383615.1 Chitinophagaceae bacterium | reverse complement strand
TGAACGGGTGAATGGATTTAAAGAGTGGTTGGGTCAATAGCAGTGTCATTAAGTTAAAGGCTTACTAAATGAAAATTGAGCATTGAAAATTGAACATAGAATATTTTCTTTTCCTTGCAAGAGAGAAATGCTCAATGCTCAACGAACAATTTTCAATGCTCAATTATAGCTCTACTATTACTGTGGCTTTTTCTGGCGACTCGTTGCCCCGATATTTTCGGGATCTCCACTCAACGAAATGAACCAAAATGATGCGTGAAGACACGCATCATGGCAAATAGATTATTTTGGTTGCTGCTGCTTCCTCCTCGCCAGCTCTTCTTCAGCATAACCAAACACTTTTTTCATCATATCTGTTTTACGGAATTCGTATTTGCTGCGTATTTGTTCTTCTTCATTGGCAACAATGCTAAACATTCCATCAACAGCTCTTGCGGCGATAAAATCAGTAAGACTGTTTTCAAGCGGTTTATTGATAAAGGGGATCTTGTTATAAACATTTACAATACTGCTCCAGTCTTTATTGGCGCCTTCTAATTTGATAGTGCTGTCAACAATGGGTCTGAATGCCGTCATCAGTTGCGGCGTCATAGTGGATTTAAAATAATCAGTAGCTGCATGTGTATTATCCGTAATAAGAATACTTACCGCATCACGAATGCTCATTTGTTTTAATGAGTTAATAAAAATGGGTTTGGCAGCGCTAAATGCTGACGACGTGTCACGGGTAAACTTCCCGGTTACCTGGTCAACTAATTTATCCAAACCAACATCTCTTAATGTCTTTTCAATTTTTGCCGCGTCACCGGGAAATACAAAACGCACCAGCGGATTTCCATTGGGATCGGCAAAAGCATCAAAACTTCTGAATAATCCCTGGTTGAGTGCATCTTTCAGTCCCATTGCCATTTCCAATTCGGATGGCGCTAAAATGGAAGCTACTTTTTTGAGTGCATCACAGGATGATAACAACATAGTGAAACTAAGTACAAGGCAGAGGGCTAATCTTTTCATGATTGGTTTTTGAGTTTCTTAGCAAGATGTGTGCTAATGTTTATTCGTTGCATTAAATAGATCAATTCAGTTGCGGATCTATCGGAAAATTGATCATCATTTCATAATCGCCGCCCAATTGTTTCAGCGATTCTTTCCAGATCTCCTCATAATTCTGATGAAATATCAGCTTGCGGGTAGCTTGTACGGTGAGCCAGGTTTTTTCTTCCATTTCTCCGCTCAGTTGGCCCTCGCTCCAACCCGAATAGCCAATAAAGAAACGGATACGATTCATATCAATCCCGCCTTTATGGATAAGGTCAACCAGTTTATCAAAATCGCCACCCCACCAAACACCTTTTACTACTTCCAGGCCACCAGGTATCTCGTCAGGATATTGATGTAAGAAATGGATAGTATCCTGCTGCACGGGGCCTCCATAATAAACGGGCACTTTATTTCCTTCAAGCTCGGGGATCAACTCATCCAGCGTGTTTTCATACTGACGATTTAATACGAAACCAAAGCTTCCATCTTCCTTATGTTCGCACAAAAAGACAACAGTCCTTAAAAAATTGGGGTCCTTCAGAAAGGGGTCAGCAATAAGTAATATACCTGGTCCGGGTTCAATCATAATTCAATTTAGGATGAAAATTCATTTTTGAAAAAACCTTTTCGGAGAGAAAAGCTGCGAGCCATGAGCTGCGAGCCGCGAGTGTCTTCAATGACTTACTGACCACTGACCCAATGACGGCTCGGAACTCACGGCTTATAGCTCGTAGCTTCCCACATAAAACCTCGTTAAAAAGGATTGTCGGCCCACTTATAACTTAATTTTCCGGGCAGCCAGGATTATTTTTGCCGATAGCCTTGTTTGTAAAAAAGCAATTATCTTGGGCTGTTTATAAATGCCAGCTGGAGTGAAAAGAATTTTTACCGTTATTACTGTCCTGATAAGTCTTTCAGTGATAGGCCTCATTGTGTTACAATTATCCTGGTTGGATAATATGATCGAATTAAGACAGGAGCAGATAAAGGAAAAAGTAAGCAGGGCTGTAGAGATGGTGGGAACCGATCTTACCCAGTATAAAGGAACTTACTCTGTTCCGAATCAAAAATCCGGAAATATCCTTGCGGAAGATTATTCACCCTTGTTTCTGCGACCTCAAACCATCGGGCAACGATTCAGTGCCCGTGAACTCGATGATAAGATCAGGAGTGCATTTCGTATCGAGGGCCTGGAGAAATTGAAATTTGAATTTGCCGTTGCCATTATTACTCCCCGCAGCAACCTGATGGGAAGTAACCTGATGGGACAGATAGAACGCCAGTCGGCCGGTTTTGAAAAAGTTTATTGGGATACGGTAAATCATTATTCAAAAGGCGCTTTTTTGCTTACCCCAAGTGGATCTGCAGCAGAAAATATCGCGGTGGATGAATCACTGACTGTCGTTGCTCTTGATCTTGATAAATATGCGATCCGTTCTTTACGTTGGGAACTGGCAACAGGAATTTTCTTTAGCATCATAATACTTGCAGCCTTCTATCTTACGGTTCGTACCATGCTTCGGCAAAAAAAGTTGGGTGAGATCAAAAATGATTTCATCAATAATATGACGCATGAGTTTAAAACGCCTATTGCCACGATATCGTTGGCGGTGGATGCTATGCGTAATGAAAAAGTATTACAGGATAAAGAAAAGCTGGGTTATTTCAGCAATATCATCAAGGAAGAGAACAGGAGAATGAACAGGCAGGTAGAAACGATACTTAAAGCATCGCAATTAGAAAAGCAGGAAGTGGACCTTAACTTAAAACCTGTGAATGTGCATGAAGTGATAAAGGATGTAGTGGAAAATTTTGCTTTGCAATTGCAGGATAAACAGGGTAATGCTGAGTTATTGCTGAATGCCTCTAATGACCTGATAGATGCAGATGAAGTGCACTTGTCAAATCTTGTTAATAATCTTTTTGATAATGCCTTGAAATATTCTAAAGAGAATGTACCACCATTTGTAAAACTGACCACGCAATCAAATGGAAAAAAGTTCATCATGAAGATCGAGGATAATGGTATCGGCATGAACAGGGAGACATTAAAAAGAATATTCGAACGTTTTTACCGGGCACATACCGGCAACATTCATAATGTAAAAGGATTCGGACTCGGATTGAGTTATGTGAAAACAATGGTGGAGGCACATGAAGGAGAAATAAAGGCTGATAGTACCTTAGGAAAGGGCAGCACTTTTACCATAGAGTTTCCATTAAGAAAAACTCAATCCTGATTTGCCCACAACAAATTTCCATCTCCATAACTCAGGAAGCGGAAATCATTCTGCAATGCATGATCATACACTTTTCTCCAATCATCACCGATCAATGCAGCTACCAATAGCAATAAAGTAGATTGCGGCTGATGAAAATTGGTGATCAATCCCTTTGCGATTTTAAATTTATAACCCGGCGCGATCAGTATCTGTGTTTTAGCCACCAGCCTTTCCGATCCATTTTTATTCATCCAATCAAGCAGAGAAGTGAGCGCTTCATGAACAGGCGTGTTCTGTTCTTTTAATTCATAAGGCTCCCATTGCGAAATTGTAAACATCTCACCGCTTTGGGGAATTGCCGATTGCCAATTGCCGATTGCTGTTTTGACTCCCATCCAATACAAACTCTCAATTGTTCTTAAGGAAGTAGTACCAACAGCTACTATAGGATTACTGAGATTGTTGCGTATGGTTTCAATCGTTTGCTTTGTTACTTCAATGAATTCAGCATGCATCTCATGTTGTTCCATTGTTTCACTTTTCACCGGTTTAAAAGTCCCGGCACCAACATGCAAGGTGACAAATTCTTTGCTGATCTTTTTTCTGTCAAATTCTTTGAAGATAGTACCAGTGAAATGTAAGCCTGCTGTGGGCGCGGCCACTGATCCATCATATTGAGCATACACAGTTTGATAGCGATCTGCATCTGATGATTCAGCCGTTCTTTTAATATAAGGGGGTAAAGGAATAGCACCTGTGGCATGCAATACTTCCGCAAAACTCAATGCTGCCGGCGACCAGCTCAATTCGATCAAAAATGTGTCGGCTCTTTTTTCGATATACTCAGCGTGCAGGGTAACTTCAATATCAGCAGTTGTAATTTTCTTCTCTAATATCTGTCCACGTTTCCATTTGGAAGCACCGCCTACCAGGCATTGCCACAACACTTTTTCTTTTTGCAACATCGCAGTGGTGATGTCGGCATATTGCTCATGTGGCTCCAGGCAGAATATTTCAATGATGCCACCCGTTGGTTTTTGGAAGAGTAGCCTTGCTTCAACAACCTTAGTATTATTAAATACAAGCAGTGAATCTTCGGGAAGATAATTGGCGATATTCCGATAAGTGTCGGTTCCTATATTGCCTTCTTTATAAATAAGCAATTTAGAAGCATCTCTTTCTGCTAATGGGTATTTGGCAATACGATCTTCAGGAAGAGGATAGGTAAAGTCAAGAATAGAAAGATCTTTTGGGTGCATAGTTCATGCGACCAACTGTCGCAATTTGGTGAGGGGCAAAGATAACTTGGTGGGATGATTCAATTTGGATGCATTTCAAATTTTCGCTCTCGAAAAGCACGAAGGGCTATATCATTAAACTTAGCTCCGAAGGAGCTTCCAGTTTATAGAAATTAGCTGATCAAAGACGCTCAGGCTCCATAGGAGCCGCTTATGAAGGCGACCCCGATGGGGTCTACGTTTCTTTTGTTATATTTTTCTATAAACAGGAAGCCGCTATGCGGTTATTGAGATTCTATATTATTAGGGTTACAAACCTGATATAGGTTATTGTTGCTGTGGAAAAGAAAGCTTTTAGACCGGTTGATTCAGTTGCAGAATAATTGGTCAGATCCATTATGTATTCCGAAGGATTGTGCAAACCTTCAGTAAATACCCAAAGTCTGAATCTTTTTGTAGTGAACGGAGTAGATGTTGGAGTTATTTCCTCAAATACACCAATTGTGCGTTTATGAAAATTGAGCACCCCGATTTTGAGGGAGTCAGAATGCGCTTTTTCCCAAGAACCTCCGGAACTATCTCCATCCAAAACACTAGGGTAAAAAATCCCTTTTTCAAAGATTATTCTATATGGACGAATTTGGATGCCTAAGCGTAAGATTGCATTATCATATTTGATCACCGAATCGCCAAGAACCTCAATATTCCCCTTATATTTTTCAAATCCTTTTTTTGAATGTATGCCTTTATTTATCTCTGACTGTTGATAAGATTGAGCTATACAGTTTAGAGAAAAGAATTGAATAACAAATAGTGGAATTATTTTTAGAAAAGTCATATAGGGTAGATGCCGGCCTCATAAATAAAGCATAGGAGTAAACATTTTATCTTTTGTTTACAGGTACTACCAACTTCAACCCACTCCATAGATCACTCACCGCGCAAACCTTTACATCAACCAGCTCATTTTTCAAAGCATAATTGCGGATCACATCTTCTGTAATATCAGTAGGGATCTTAGCAGCTTTTTTATACCAGGAAACCCAAATGGTAATAGCGGTATTCTTCTTTATAATTGGTTTCAGCTTTTTCATTTCAGTTTCAAACTCTTTCGCAGTTTTTACAAACAGGTGAATGAGATCAGGCGTTTCATTCTTCTTCACTATTTGATCTTTCAGATTTGTTTCAAGCAATGAGTAGTAATCTTCCGGCTGGTTTACCAGCAGCAATCTAGTCTCGGGTTTAATACCAAGCTTCTTTAAAAGTGGAGTGCCTGAATATCCTGCAACAGCCATCGGCAAAGCATTTCACACGAAGTACGGTTTCTTTTTTCACGTCTCACCTTTCACGTTTGACCCGCCCTATCCACAGCTTTTCCACCGCAATCCACATCTATTTCACGGCAATCATTCTTCAAATCAACCAACATTTTCTGAAACCCTTTACAGTTCATCATTTCAGGAAAAAATTTCTTGTGGAAAAAATAAAGTTCTAAAAATTTGGTTATCAAGTGGGAAAAAGTGTTATTTTGTGTCAATTAGTTCAAAATTGACCCAAATTCCTGATAATGATAGGCTTTCTCGGAGAATTCGAGGCCACCTTGGACAGCAAGGGGCGGTTCCTTCTCCCGGCTGGTTTCAAGAAACAGCTGCCGGAAGAGGAGACCAACCGTTTCGTTATCAACAGGGGATTTGAGCGATGCCTGGCTCTCTACCCGATGAAGACATGGGAGCCGCTCTTTGCAAAAGTTGCTGGCCTGAATGAGTTCGATCCCAAACAACGGGAATTCAGAAGGGCTTTTTTGAACGGGGCCACTTATGTGGAACCGGACACCGCGGGCCGGATACTGTTGCCGCCGAGCCTGAAGGTTTATGCGGAATTGCAAAAGGACATTGTGCTGATGGCGACAGGCGATAAACTTGAAATCTGGGATAGTAATAAGTACAAACAGCTCTTTGACTCAATTTCTTCGGATGCACTAAGCGACCTCGGTCGGGATGTGCTTGGAGGAGGAGGTAATTAATGATTATTAATCAATAATTATTAATGGACCCAAACCAATATCATATTCCGGTGCTGCTCAACGAAGTGATCGATGGTTTGAATATTCAGCCTGGCGGTGTATATGTTGACTGCACTTTTGGTGGTGGCGGACATTCCAAAGCCATCCTTGAAAAACTTGGCCCGGCTGGAAAACTGATCGCGTTTGACCAGGATGATGATGCAAAACGAAACTTGCCCGATGATGAAAGAATAGTTTTTGTTCCGCACAATTTTCGTCACCTGCAACGCTTTCTCCGTTTACATACTATTAATAGTG
>DASVNY010000148.1:0-6450 GCA_036383615.1 Chitinophagaceae bacterium | reverse complement strand
GAGAGAAGATCAATTTTTTCATTGTAGTTGTTGTTTTAAGGATTAACAGTTGTAAGGCCACAAATGTAGGGAAACTAAGGAACGCCCCTAATAAATGGCGGTAAAAAGAGGCTGGCAAAGCGGGTGTGTGAATAAATTGTCAGGAGACAGGAAACTAAAAGCAGCGATCCGGGAAGGGGTAAACATGCTGTCATTCTGAAAAGCACGACGGTACATTTTCGCCGTAAATTCACTGCAATACATTTTTTCATCCGTAGCGAGATCAAATTTCATATCAAAACTGATCTCCTGCCTGTGAGCCTTCTTTGTTACTGATAGTAGCCTTTCAGTTTGTTCCGGCGTCATTTGAAAACGGAAGACCCCAAAGCCATGATTGCCTGCAGGCGCTACAAAAAAGGACAAGGGTTCCCTCAGTAGCTTTTGATCAGGATTAAACTCACCACCCAGTGCGTGATAAACAAAAACCGTATCATTTTCAATACTGATAATGCCACAGTGAGAATATGTTTTATCGAGTTGACAGAATTGGCGGAAACAAAAACTGGTGAAATCATTTCCTGTTCTTGTTACCATATCACCTGACCTGATACTATGGCTGATAGAGTCAACAAGGTTTTTTGCCCGGGCAACTTTTGCCTGGTTTCTTTTATCACGGTCCTCAGTTGTTTGCTCAACTTTGGCCGGCGCATTTTTACAACCGGCAATAAAAATCAAGAGGCAGCTTATCAGCCACCTCTTGATCTTCTTTTTCATACTATGATGAAACCAATTCATTGTTTACTCATTCTCCTGCCTGTTCTTTTCTTTATCATAGGCTTTAATGATCGCTTTTACCAGGCGGTGGCGTACCACATCTTCTTCATCGAGTTCAACATGCCCGATACCGTCAACATTTTTAAGAATGCGAACAGCAGTGCTTAAGCCGCTTTTTTGATTTCTTGGCAGATCCACCTGTGTAACATCACCAGTGATAATAGCTTTTGCATTGGCACCAATACGCGTCAGGAACATTTTCAATTGCAGATCGGTAGCATTTTGCGCTTCATCCAGCAGGATAAAAGCATTGTCCAATGTTCGTCCGCGCATATATGCCAGTGGAGCGATCTCAATTGTTCTTGTACTCATATAGTAACCGAGCTTATCAGCCGGTATCATATCATCGAGTGCATCGTATAAGGGACGCAAGTATGGATCGATCTTTTCTTTCAGGTCACCAGGTAAAAATCCGAGACTTTCACCAGCTTCTACCGCCGGTCTTGTGAGGACTATTTTCTTTACCTGTTTGTTCTTTAGTGCTCTTACCGCGAGCGCAACAGCGGTGTAGGTTTTACCGGTACCGGCGGGGCCAATGGCAAAAACGATATCATTCTTTTCAGCCATTACCACCATCTTCTTTTGATTGGATGTGCGGGCACGAACTGATTTGCCATTTGGACCAAACACCAATACATCATTGGGGTTGCGGTCAACAAAATTATCAATGGCTTCGGCATCATCACCACCGAGTATTTGCTCGAAGTAATTCTCACTCATGTGACCGTTCCTTTCGAGATAGGAAACGATCAACGAGATCTTCTCCCGGGCAGACTCCACCTGTTCGGGAGCGCCGCTAAGTTTTAGCTGTGTGCCTCTTGAAAGGATTTTCAGCAGGGGGAATTTCTTTTTGAGAATGTCGAGCTTGCCGTTGTTTACACCGAAGAACTCAATAGGGTTTACGGTTTCGAGGTTAATAATTGTGTCGGTCAATTCGCTTCAATTTTAGTGGCTCTCCTCCGCAATAGTTTGGGTGGGCGGAGGCTAAACCTATTTTCACAATGCCGGCGGAGGGTGGTTCCGGATTAGTATGCGTCTTCTGACCATTTTCAGAAGCTTACCCTTCTTTTTCAAATATAACTTATTGAATCAGAAACATCCTAAAGTTACTTATACACAGATGTGAATACAAATCCCATGCAAGAAATTTTCGTTAACGATTTTTTACGTATGACCATGATCAGTTTTCACATTGTGTAATATCAGTTACTACGTAAAACGACCATTATATCTTTGTTAAATGGCAAACGAAACAAAACCGATCAAACGCAGTAAACAATTAGCCCCGCTTAGCCGTGAGCACCATGATGGATTATTATTTGCCTGGAAGATCAGGCAGGGGTTGAATAATAATTCACCAATAGAAAAATTAAGAACCTATACACTTTGGTTTTGGCAGCATCATATCAAGCCGCATTTTTTCCAGGAAGAAAAAATTTTAATTCCCTTCTTACCCGTGGGGCATCCATTAGCATTGCAATTACAAAATGAACATGCCCAGATCAGGGAGTTAATTCTTCATTTGGATAAAGATGCAGATAAAGAAAGCTTTACTATTCTTTCCGACCTCCTCGATAAACATATCCGTTTTGAAGAAAGACAATTGTTCAATTACCTCGAAGAGATATTATCCCCAGAGCAGTTAAACGAGATATATCCTCAACTTGAAGCGCACCCGGTAAGCTGTGAAGAATGGAAAGATGAGTTTTGGATAAGAAAAAAATAAGCCTGTCAACTTTGTACTACATTCCGGTATAGAAAATTCACTCATCTATCATTAATTTTGCCGGGTATTTTCTTTTTAAGAAACGGTTAAGGCCTGGCCAACGTAGCCACTGCTATTCTTCTCTGTTAAAACTATCTGAAAAGAATAACCGTGTTAAATACTACCGTGAATAATTACAATTTTGCATGTCAAATAGCGCCCGCGAAATGAACTGGAAATATCTATGGCTGGTTTTGTTTACAACAGCAGCGTTAGCTCTTGATGTGAAGGGGCAGTACTATAAAATTTCCGGCATTGTAACCGATAGCACCAAACAGCCTTTGGCGCTTGCCAATGTGCAGGTGAAAGAAAGGAGTATCGGTCTTCTCACTAAAGAAGACGGCAGTTACGAATTCCAGCTTGAAAGAGGAAAATATGACATGCTGATCAGCATGGTAGGCTTTAAGCCGAAAGTAGTAACGCTTAATATCACCAATGAAGATATCACCGAGAATATCGTCATGGAACTGGATGCGGCCAGCAACCTGGGCGAAGTGGTCATCAAAGCTAAGATAAGAGACAGGGCAGAGGAGATCATCCGTAATGTGATAAAGAATAAGGAACACATTCAAATGGTTGGTGAATACTCGGTGAATATGTATGTGAAGGCGCTTCAGCAGGATTCAATCAAGAAAAAAGGAAAGCCGGATGATCTGCCGGTAGGTGATGTTGACTATGATGCAATATCAATGGCGGAGGTCTCCTTGAAATTTGATAAAGGCTCGGGTGATCAAATGAAAGAGGAAAGGTTAGGCGTAAAAAAGAATGGACATATCGAGAGTCTTTTCTACCTCACAGCTACTGATGGTGATTTCAATATCTATAATAACTTACTGAAAGCTCCGAACGTTTCCCGCATTCCGTTTATTTCACCAATCAGTTATAGTGGTTTGGCAGCTTATCGATTCAAGACCGTGAAGATCGATCGCACAGGCCCCAAAAGAGTTTATACCATTTCTGTAAAACCAAGATTGCTTAGCAATGCCACCATTGAAGGCGAACTCACCATCGTGGATAGTTTTTGGGTAGTTACAAAGGCTGAGTTCCGGTTACCTTCTACTCACTTGCCGGAATATGATTTTTTTGAAGTGCTCCAGCAATACAGTAAGATCAATGACAGTGCGTGGATGCTGAGTCGCCAGCAATTCAATTATTACCAAAAAACAAAGGGTGGTAAAAGATATGGGCAAACGACAGTGGCCTACTCAAGTTATGACCTTAATAAAAAATTCCGCCGCGGTTATTTTGGTAATGAAGTAAGTGTAACCTCTATTGAAGCGTATCAAAAGGACAGCGTTTTCTGGAATACGGTAAGAAAAGAACCACTATCTAAATTGGAAGGTTTATACACCCGTTACCAGGATAGCATGTATAAAGTGCGTACCAGTGATGTTTATCTTGATTCGATGGATGCTGTGCTGAATAAGATCACCTGGTCAAAGATGCTCATCTTCGGGCAAATATTCAATGATCACCGAAAGGAAAGAATGTGGGTGCTGCCACCGATCACCAGTGTGTTTCAACCTTTCCAGTTTGGCGGAAGCCGGGTGCAATTAGCGGCATCGTATAAAAAAACTTTTCCTTCAAGAAAGGATCTTGCCGTTACGGGCATTGTGAGTTATGGGTTCAGGAACAAGGATGTAAACGGCAGCATTAGCTTCGAAAGAAAATACAACCCCTTCAACCGGGGATTTTATAGCATCACAGTGGGCCGTGAGTTTCAAAACTTTTTTCCGGGTGATGCATGGATCAATATGTTGAAGAGAAGCAATATCTACTTGAATAATTCTATAGAAGTAGGGCATGGACTGGAGATACTGAATGGCTTATTCATCACCAACCATTTTGAAATTGCTTTGCGACGTTCAGTAGCTGGTTATAAGATCAATGATAAAGTGGATAGTTTGTTTGGCGATATCCTGGAAGATAATAAACCCGTGCCATTTGAACCTTACAATGCACTTTATTATAAAGTGCGATTGCAGTACACTCCGGGCCAAAAATATTTGAGGGAACCTAAAGAAAAGATCATCATCGGTTCTAAATGGCCCACTTTCTATGTGCAATGGCGCAAGGGTATCCCTGATATCCTGGACAGCGATATAGACTTTGATTATCTCGAATTCGGCATTCAGCAAAAAATAAAGATGGGACCGTTGGGGGCCTTAACATATACAGTAAAGACAGGAGATTTCCCTAATAAAAAAGATCTGCGGCTGGTGGATTATCAATACCAGCGAAAAGGTGATCCGTTATTCTTCCAGATGCCGCATAAAGTATTCCAGGCATTGGACTCCACTTTCCCTGTCTTTAACCGGTATTACCAGGGAAATTTTGTACAGGAATTCAATGGGTCCTTGATCAGCAAGATACCCTTCATGAGCAAATTGAAATTGCAGGAAATAGCAGGTACAGGATTTTTGATTGCACCTGAAAGAGATCTGCGTTATGGAGAAGTGTTTGCGGGAATTGAAAAAGTATTCAATTCGCCGATCAATCCTTTATCTAAACTTAAGATAGGTATCTATGTTGTTGCTTCTGTTGCGAATAAATTCAACAACCCAGTTCAATTTAAAATCGGGATCACCAGTTGGGACAGGTTTAAAAATAGGTGGAGATAAGACTTGACATTATTTAGAAAAGGAGTAGCGGTGATGGCGCCTATATTTTATCTGTGAGGCATCGAGTTCATTTATAAGCATCTTTCCGATGACGAATGCGTTGAATCTCCACGATTTTTATTACATCTTCAATGCTATAGATTACACGGTAATCTCCGATGCGAATACGGTAGCGTTCTCATTACCCTTTAATTTTTTTACTCCATCGGGTCTCGGGTTTTCAGCCAGTTTATCTATAGCCGTGACAATATGATGGTTGTAAGGTTTAGGAATATCAGATAGTTCCTTTTGAGCAGACCTTTTGAATACGATGTGATACATACTTAAAGTTTGCCCTCAATGTTCAGCTGTTTTTTAACATCATCCCAGGAAACAGTGTCTTCATTTTTTCGCAATTCAATAGCAACAAGGTCGCACAAATCCTCGGCCCATTCTTCATCTTTAGTTAGTTCTGCAAGATCAATTTGCATCAATCGTCTTTTGTTTGTCTCATCATTGAGTATGGTGATCATTTCAGTTTTTGCCTGATTTGAAGAAGTTCCTTCTCCCTTGTGATATTTTGCTTTTTCTTCCATCAACAGTTGCTTTTGGAGATCGTCTGTGTCATTGTTCTCAGCCTTGAGTGCCACAAATTGTTTGGCGATATTGAGCAATGACTCCTTTTCACTATTGGTCAGTTTTAGCCAATATTGCAAAAACTCGTTGTCTAATGGAGGAGTTGCCATTTAATTGTTTTTCCAAATTTACTACTAAAAGAGAAAATTGCTGAAATCCCAGGAATGGGTTAGGCTGGAACATAGGAATAGATGGAGATAGCTTCCTAATCTTTCTTTAGAGCAGTATAGCTTCTTCCTTGTATAGGAACTTTATCCTCGCAGTTTTTAAAAGAGAAAGGGATTGTCTGGCAAGGCGCTTTTGTGCAATAAGCCGTAATGTCAACATGCAAATGAGGTTCTGTACTAACGCCGCTATTACCACTTAACGCAATACTATCTCCTGCATTTACATACTGACCTCTTTTCACAAGGCTTCCATTTTGTGTGAGATGAAGATACCGGCCAAAAGTCGAATCCTCATGAAGGATAACGATATAGTTGAGTGAATCAGTATTGTTGGTCCCATCTCTCGACTGGTCCTTTATGGCCAATACTTTACCGGAACGCATAGCTGTGACATAGCTTCCAATCGGCATTTTGAAATCATAAGCAAAAGATTGCCGGTCGTAGTGACTGTGTTTACCACAGTTGCCTT
>DASVNY010000147.1:0-3692 GCA_036383615.1 Chitinophagaceae bacterium | reverse complement strand
GAGCTTTCATATAAAACAACAGTGATATTGGCCGAAATGGTCAGCTTTTCAAATGGGAGCACGGCTATCTCGCGGCTTTTATTTTTAGCCGGCTTATCACTGGCAAATACAAGTTGAGTGCTTATCCCCAACAGCAATAGTAACAGCAGCTTGATCTTTTTCATAATAGAATAGGTTTAATGGTTAATGGTCCTTGCCGGGTTACTATCATCTTGTCAGCTGCTCAAACAATAAATATGTCGATGGTTCTTTATGCTTGCACACATGAGCAATAGCAGGTGTTTTTTCATCGATCAATTCTTTATTTTCCCTGATGGAGAATGATTTTTTATGATCATTCCTGAATAGTTGTAACGATAAAGCGAGACAAAAAACAACTACCGGGAAAAACACTTCTACCACACCCGCCAGCCCCCTGGTAAATGATTTCATACAATAAGGTTTAATTCACCACAAGATTACAACGGGTAAAAGCAGGATAGAATCGCATATTAGCGAATGGCGGCTTTGGCTTTCCTATCGGGCTATTTCTTTGAGAATCTTTGTTTTTATGTCAGAAATCAGAGGAATATCGCCTCACTCATAATGAGGTGATATCGGCTCATCAAAACCCCTCGTATAATAGGAAGAGCAGCCGTTCGGCACCAAAAAGTTGTTACTTAGGGGCGAAACAAAGAAATTACTGTAATTTCTAATGTTGTTCCCTGTATGCCGCCTCTAAATAAGATATTGAACTGCCTGCTGGCTATGTTCATTTTTATGCAAGCCGCTAATGGCCAGTATAAATTTGAACAGTCTGTTCATATTGGTAAAGAACAGGGTTTGCCTTCAACCGATATTCGCTCAATACAAAAAAGCAAGGATGGATTTATTTGGGTGGGCACCCCCGAAGGGCTTTGTCGTTTTGATGGTCAGCAGGTAAAACTTTACCAGGAGGGAAAGGACCTAAAGTATTCTCTTTTTGACAACACGGTGTTTGCCATTTTGCCAATTGACGATAAAATATGGCTGGGCACAAACCAGGGCGTTTCTGTACTAAACACAAAAGACCAGACGTTCAAACATTACCAGTTTGCTGATACCGGAAAATTAAACGCTCCGTTATCCCGGAAATTTGATCAATACATTTCAACATTGTATAAGGACCGCTCGGGTAAAATATGGATCGGTACACGACACCGGGGGATATGCAGTTATGATGAAGTGAAAGATAACTTTCGTTTTTACTCCTTTTCAAGAAAAGAATTTCCGCAACTGGTTCCCTCACTGGCCTCCGATATTTCTATTTTAAGTATCGAGGAATCAGAAAAAAATGATTCAATAATCTGGGCAGGCACGGCAGCTGGTTTGCAGGAAATAAATAAGTATTCCGGTCGTGTAAGACTTATCAGCTTTCCGCAAAAAAGCAAGGACTTCCAGGTTGCTGTTAATGCATTTCGCCGGCTTTATCATCATGATGATGGTCTGTTGTATGTGGGAAGCTGGGCAGCTGGTGTGAACGTATATGATCCGTCAGCAAACAGCTTTACTCCTTTGCAGTTTAAAAATGAGGAGGGCAAAAAAATAATGGATGGAACGATTGGCAATCTCTTTCGTAAAAGCAATCATGAGATATGGATCACTACCAGCGCAGGACTTGTTGTGTATGATACCGACCTGAAAGATATTACCTGGAGCAAGGCCAATAATGTTGAAACGGATAATTTTTATGGCATACAATATATTGATGAATCAAACAGGGTTTGGAACAGTGGCATGAATGGGATCCAGTATTATGACCCTGCCATGCAGCAGTTCTCAAAACAATCCTTTAAACATCTTACTACTGTTGACTGGGCCTATGCCTTTAATATTTTGTCGGACAAAACGGGTCAGCAAATAATTGTTTGCCCGCGACTCACCGATGGTATTTACTATTATAACAGGAAAGAAAACAAATGGTCAAAATCTTCCTTCCCCAAAATTGAGAGCTTTGAAAATGAAAAAGACCTGGTAAGAGGTTTTGCAAGACTTCCCTCTGGTGATTTTATAATTTCAGCCGACAGGGGCGTGTTTATTTATTCAGAAAAAACAAAACGACTTTCGGAGATAAAGCAAGGGTTGCCGGTTACACCAACAAGAAGAGGTGAAGTGCTGGTGGATCATAATGGTTATGTCTGGCTATCGGACGATTCAAAAGGGTTGATTAAATGGAAGCCCGGCGCCACAACTTATAAAGTATATAATAATAGTTTAGCCACAGGCGATACAACCCGCTTTTCTAACCGGCTTGTCAGTTTATATGAAGACAGTAAAGGAAATATCTGGTTTCAAAGAATAGATGGTTTTGGCGTTTATATAGCTGACAGGGATTCGCTGATCAGTTTTTTATACAATCCCGGTAAGGCGAATAGTTTTCCAACGGCGCATGCTTTTGCAGAAGATAAAAAAGGAAGAGTATGGGTTAGCGGCGGAGAAGGATTGATCGGTTATGCATTGAGTAATGATCCGTCAAAAGGAGTGATATATACCATTAATATCAGGGAAAGAGGTATTCATGATTATTTTTCGCGTCTTGCCGTTGATGCCAATGGCGAAGTATGGGGCTTTTGTCAGAAAGAGCTTGTAAAGATCAATGCAGAGGACCTTTCATTCACCCACTATAGTTTTGAATATGGCGTGGGAGATGCCGATTTTTATCATTTCTCTTTCCTGCCTACCGGCGAAATGATCTTTGGTGGTCGCAATGATATTACTATTGCCGATCCTGCGGGGTTAGAAAGAAATACAGAATCACCAATTCCTTATATAGCAGAGGTGCAGGTGATGAATAAACCTTACCAGCTTAAACAAGATGGTTCAGCCCTTAAACTCACCTATAAACAGAATTTCTTCTCAATAGGGTTTTCCGCACAGGCTTATACAATGGCAAAAGGGGTTCGGTTCCGTTACCGCCTGAAAGGATTTGATGATTGGACCGAAGCAGGGAATCGCCGCTTTGCAAACTATACCAATGTGCCGGGCGGAGATTATACTTTTCAATTGCAGACGGCCAACAACGAAGGCGTATGGAATGAAAAGATACTTGAACTGCCTATTCATGTGAATACAGCGTGGTGGCTTACATGGTGGTTCCGGGTATCTTTTTTGTTGCTGGTGTCAGGTCTCACCTGGTGCTGGTATCGTTACCGTATCAGCCAGGTAAAAAAGAAAGAGAAATTAAAAACCCAATATGAAAAAAGGCTGGCCAATGTGGAGATGACCGCTTTGCTGGCGCAGATGAACCCGCATTTTTTGTTTAACAGTCTTAACTCCATTGACAGTTATATTATCAAAAATGATTCAAAGAAAGCATCAGAGTACCTGAACAACTTTGCCCGCCTAATGCGGTTGATATTGCAACATTCACGGTCCAACTATATCAGCCTGAAAGATGAACTGGAGACGCTTGATCTTTATATGCAAATGGAAGCGCTGCGTTTCAAAGACAAATTTCATTACGAGATATTGGTGGATAAAGAGGTTGACACTTCATCCATCGTTATTCCGCCGATGCTGATACAACCTTATGTAGAAAACGCGATCTGGCACGGACTGATGCATATGAGCAATGGAACTGCGGGCAAAGTAGAAGTTATTATAGGCAAACAGGATAGCAATTTATTCTGCGTTATACAGGATAACGGCATAGGAAGAGAAAAAGCGCAGGCAAT
>DASVNY010000146.1:0-7256 GCA_036383615.1 Chitinophagaceae bacterium | reverse complement strand
CGTCTCTTCTCTTTTTGAATCCCTTGTCCAAAGTATTGCGGCCAGCGATATAAATATGAAGAGTGCGGCCGCTGCAGCCATTTTTCTGCTAAAGCTGAAAATGCGGGCCGGTGTTTTCGCAGCAATTTTATCGGCGGCCAGCACCTTGTTGATGATCGCTTCCTCTTTTTCGGATGCCGGTAATATGGATTGCCCGGACATGCTGTTTTGCAACTGGCTCTCAATATAACCGGTAACCTCGCCCAACTGATCCTCTTCGATCAATTGAGTGAGCTTTTGCAACTCATCTTCCGTCGCTGTTTGCGACAGGGCCTTACTGACTAATTCCTGCAAATTTTCCTTACCGGTCATTTCAAATCGTTTTAAACTGTATTTGCTGATTATTAAGACTAATCAGCGGATATTTAGTACCTATTAATATTCGTTATAAAACTGGATTACTGCAAGCAGTAATGAAAATATAACATGCCCACCTTTTTCTACCTCTTCCCGAATGAATTTCAGCGCTCTTACCAGCGTATTCTTGACAGACTGTTCTGAAAGACCCAGCAGACCGGCGATCTCCTTGTTTTTTAACCCGCGTTCACGGCTTAGCTGATATATCTTTTTTTGTTGCGGCGGTAATTCCTGTACGGCTTTTCTCACAGATGCCTGCAGGTTGTTGAAACTTACCATTTCCTCCGTATTGCTTGACAAACTTTCTTCGCCCCCTTTAGTAGCAAGCTTGTCTATCATTTTTTGATGGGTAGCTTTTTTTCGCAGAAAAGTAAATGCCTGGAAATAAGCAATGCGCAGGATCCATGCCCTTGGGGTTTCAATTTCCGGAAGTTTGTCACGATGGATCCAAAGCCTTAAGAAAGTCTCTTGCAAAATATCTTCTGTGGCGCTTTCTGTTTTGGCAACCCTGAATATCATCGGGTATAAGGTGGGTAAATACAAATGAAACAGCTGGCGAAAAGCGGCTTCATCGCCTTCGGCAATCGCATTGAACAATTCCTTATCGGTATATATTGATTCGTTACTCAAACCCCGGTTGCATGCACTGGTACAGCTCGGCCAAATGCAGCCCAAAAGTTACAAAACCAGCCGACAATTGCACTCAAAAAAATAGTCCTGTCTCCAATTGGAAGCAGGACCACCTTTTTTCATGGCTATGTCACGGCAAACACGCTAGTCTATATCTAGGTCAAAATCATCGTCATCTTTTTCGATGCTGAAGTTCTTATGCTTCTGGAGAAAACTGCGGTATTTTGTATAAACATCTTCGGAAACTTTTTTTCCGTTCACGGTCAACTCCCCATCTTTATGTTTGATCGTGTAATTCTCTTTTTTATTGATAAGCCCGTCTTTTTCCAGTCCATCTACAAATTCTTTATACTCCTTCATTTCAGTTTTTGCTTTTTCAATCTCCACTTTCGCTTTTTCCAATTCTTCTTTCACCTGGGGCCCGATCTTTTTAAGCTCTTCTTCCATTCCTTTCATTTCAGCGCTGAGCTTTTCCATATTAATACTCTTTACTTCATCCAGTTCTTTTTTGATCTTATCCCAATCAATTTTTTCCATTGACTCTTTCATTTCTTTCTGGATCTTTTCAAAATCGATTTCGGTTTTTATTTTATCCCAATCAAATTTCTCCATTGACTCCTTGATCTCTTTCTGAATTTTTTCAAAATCAACATCAGTCTTTATTTTTTCCCAGTTGACCTTTGCCATCGATTCGTTTATTTCCTTTTGGATTTTTTCAAAGTCAACATCTTTCATGGCCTTTTCTATATCAAGCCTGATTTTTTCACTATCAAATTCTTTAAAGGCTTTTGATAGTTCGGCCTGCATCTTTTCCATATTCAATTGGAGATCGGCCATATCGAGTTCTTCCAGCACATCGTCCAGGTCCCTGATCTTTTTATCGGTCTCTGCTTTTTTCTTTTTCGGAACTGTATCAGTAGGATTGTATTTGCCGCTACGATCACCCGGAGTTTGTTTCTGATCCCATGAAACAAGGGCAACAACCAGGGCTATCGCCAATAAAGGCATCCAAAGGCGGGGGTTGGTTAAGGTTTGTTTTTTCATACCGTTTGTTTTAGAATTAATGTTTACACGAACGTCTTCGTATCAAATATACGATTGACTTCGTATAAAGTTACAGGGAGGTAGGAAAAAAGGAAATTTTAACAAAAGGGGGAAGCAAATGGCTGATTGACTAATGGCTGATTTCTGATGGCGGACATTTCCTATATGGTGAACATAACTTTCATGTCACGCCTGAGATCGGCTTGAGTGATTATCCCCAAACATCAGGAATCAGCAATTAGCCATCAGAAATCAAAAATCAAAAATCAGCTCTTCCTAAACGCCCACTTGATCATCTCTTTCCAGTTCACTTTCTTTCCATACATCAGGATACCAGTGCGATAGATCTTGCCACTGAGCCAAACGGTGAAAATAAAGCCTACTACCAATAAGGTCATCGATAACCCTAATTGCCACCAGGGAACGGTGCCCGGAACCCCAAATGGGATCCTTGCCATCATCACAATAGGAGAACTGAAAGGAATAATACTTGCCCAAACAGCGATGGGCCCTGTTGGGTCGTTCATTGCCATCGTCATCAGGGCGATCGAGAATATGACCAGCATGGTAACCGGGAAACTCAATGACTGCGCTTCCCGCATGTCTTCATTCACTGCACTGCCGATAGCTGCATATAAGGAGGCGTAGAAAAAGAAACCGCCGAGGAAGTAAAAAGCAAAACAAAACAGCACCAGCGGAATGTTCACGCTGGTAAAGATCTCCTGGGTCTTACCAACCAAACCACTTATTGCATCACCACTACCTGTTGACCGGGTAACATTATAAATGATGAAAACAAAGAGTATCCATAAAAAGAATTGTGTTAATGCCACCAACCCGATACCGATAATTTTTCCCAGCATCAGCTGAAAAGGCTTCACAGAAGAAACGATCACTTCCGCGATACGGTTTGTTTTTTCCTCCATCACACCCATCATCACTTGTGAACCATAGATAAGCAGGATAAAATAAATAAGAAACCCTGCAATGGTACCAATGGTGCCTGCCAGTTTTGAATCAGCCGTTTTATCATTAATGTTGATCGGCTTGATACTTACCTTACTTTCCTCGAGAATTGTTTTAGTAGTATCGGATATCCCTAGCTTTTCATTCTTGATCTGGCTCCAGATATTATTCAATTTGTTTTGAACAGGTGCTACAGATTCCATTCCCAGTGTTCTGTTGGCTTCGAGGATGAGGCTATCAAAACCTTTTTCCCAATTTGCTACCTGCGGGATGACAACTACGGCGTCATATTTGGATTCACCTTCTTTTAGCTTTGACCGCAGCGTATCAGGGTTTTCGTTCAATAATGTGATCGCAGCTGATTTATCAGATGTATCTCTTTCGAACCGTCCTTTATCAAAATAACCCGATTGATCAACCACTGCCACATTCAGCTTTCTTTTCCCTTTTTCACCGAGATAGCCAATGCCAAATATCAAACCGAGATATAAGAGCGGGAATAATATCGTGCTGATGATAAAAGTTTTCTTTCTAACCCTTGTAAGGTATTCTCTTTGTATGATGAGTAATATCTTGTTCATGTGATTGGTTTAAGGTTGAGTTGATCAGTTGTTTTGAAACTGTCTTGCGGTAGGAGTTCCTTCCACGAGCTTGATAAATATATCGTTCAACGAAGGAAGTATCTCGTTGAATGAATGGATCTCCGTTCCGCTGTTAAGCAGGTATTGCAACACATCGTTTGGCCGGTGACCCTCCCTGATCTTTACGATATGCGCATTCTCTTTGTTTGCAATGATGTCAAATGGAGCTATTCCATTCGAGCCAACCGGTAATTGATCAACTCCAACGCTGAAAAGGTTTTCTTTATACTGCTGTTTCACTTCCTTCACTGTGCCATCAAGAATTTTCTTTCCTTTATTCACCAGCACGATCTTACTGCATATTTCTTCCACCTGTTCCATCCGGTGGGTACTAAAGATCACAGTAGAACCTCTTTGCGCCAGCCTGTAAATTTCTTCTTTGATAAGGTTGCTGTTAACCGGGTCAAGGCCGCTGAAAGGTTCATCGAGGATGATCAGCTTGGGTTCATGCAATACGGTGGTAACGAATTGCAGTTTTTGGCTCATCCCTTTTGAAAGATCTTCCACTTTTTTGTTCCACCAGGTCTCCATTTCAAAACGAACAAACCACTCTTTGATCTTTTTCATGGCATCAGTGCGGCTCAAACCCTTAAGCTGGGCGAGATACATAGTTTGCTCACCGATCTTCATTTTTTTATACAGCCCTCTTTCTTCGGGCATGTAACCGATATGACCCACATCTTTAATGGGATCAAATCTTTTTCCATCAAAAATGATATTGCCCTCATCCGGGTAAAAGATCCCGGTGATCATTCTTATAACAGTGGTTTTGCCGGCGCCATTCGGGCCCAATAAACCAAAGATGTTTCCTTTTTCAATGGAAAAGCTGATGTCATCAACAGCTTTTTGGTTAGCAAAGTATTTTTTGAGATTGTGCAGTTCAAGCAATGCCATAGAAGAGGTTTTGAGAGGCCAAATATAGCTTACATGAGGGTTACTGCTTATTCTTATCGGTAAACAGCAATAATTAAGGTGTGAAATGCAGGGGTTAAATATTGATGAATGGCTTGACACTGTTGTTTTTTTGCCCAACTTCGCAGCAGAAATAACCGGTCATGAATAAAAAAGTTTTTCGCTTATCAGTATTAGCAATAGTTGTTGTTTTTTTCAGCAGTTGGGGTTTCCTGGTGCATCGCACGGTGAACCAGCTGGCGGTTTATCATTTACCCAAACCAATGCAGTCTTTCTTTTATAGTAATATGGATTACCTTGTTGAACAATCGGTGCGTCCCGACCTTCGTCGTAACCAGGATTCAACGGAAGCACCTAAACATTTTATTGATCTCGAAATATTTGGGGATTCAGCGGCCTGGAAAATGCCTTTTAACTGGGATGATGCGGCAAAAATTTATACAAAGGATAGTCTTATCAAATATGGTTATGTGCCCTACCAGATAATCGTTATTAAAAATAAACTGACAGAAGCATTTCGTTCAAAGAACAGGGACAGCATTTTGTTTTATGCCGCAGACCTCGGGCATTATATCGGCGATGCCAATGTGCCTTTGCACACTTCATTGAATTATGATGGTCAACTGACCAACCAGAAAGGCCTGCATAGTTTATGGGAGTCGATGGTGCCTGAGATCGAGATTGAAAAATATGATCTGTATAATAAGCATAAAGCAAAATACCTCTCCAACCCGGAGCAGGAAATATGGGATTGCATAAGAAGGGCGCATTTACTATTGCCGGATGTTTTTGGTAAGGAAATAGAAGCCACCAAAGGGTTTACTGATTCAACAAAGTTCAGAACGCAGGTTCGCAGGGGCAGGGAAGTAAAATCATTTACATCCGACTTTGCAAAGGCGTATAGCAAACTACTAGGTAAAACGATCAATGAACAACTGATCAGTTCGGCAAATATGGTTGCTGATTTTTGGTACACGGCCTGGATAGACGCAGGCAAGCCTGATCTTTCAGGTGTTTCAACAAAGGCTTTTGATAAAAATGCGCTGAAGACGGAGCAAAAAGCCTGGAAGAAAAATAACCTGATAGCGAATAAATTACTTATCGCCCGGAAGCAGGCGCCAGAACAGCTTTGATCATTTCCGCCACTCTTTCACCATCCATGGCGGCGCTAACAATGCCGCCTGCGTAGCCGGCGCCTTCAGCACAGGGATAAAGATTGCTGAGCTGTGGATGTTGCAGTGTCTTTGCATCTCTCGGTATTCGCACCGGCGAGGATGTTCTTGATTCAGTAGCAACAACAACGGCATCATTGGTAAAATAGCCTCTCATCTTTTTGCCAAACTCTTTAAAAGCTTCCTGCAGGCTTTTATAAATAAATGGCGGCAACACTTCTTTTAATGAAACGCTGTGAATGCCTGGCAAATAAGAACAATCAGGAAGGCTTTGAGAAATTTTATTATTGCTGAAATCAACCATTCGCTGTGCCGGTGCTACAAATTTTCCGCCACCAGCGTGGAAAGCTTTCCGCTCCACATATTGCTGAAAGTACATCATGTTCAATGCGGAAGCAAGTATCGATGTTGGTTGCCGGGATATTTCCTCAAAATCCTTTGTTTTTTTAAGATCATGCAGATCCCGGTTCTCCACCGTTACCACAATCCCGCTATTTGCATAAGGATTATTTCGTTTAGAAGGGCTCCATCCATTTACTACCAGCTCACCCGGTGATGTTGCCGCGGGGGCAATGATACCTCCGGGACACATACAAAAGGAAAACACGCCTTTTCCATCCACCTGTTGCACGAGGCTATACGAGGCAGGTGGAAGAAAGGGATCACGAACAAGACAATGATATTGCGAACTATCCACCAATGATTGCGGATGTTCAACCCTTACGCCTAATGCAAACGGCTTTGCTTCTATCAATATCTTTTTGTCGTTAAGCAGTTGAAAAATATCTCTTGCCGAATGACCGGTCGCGAGAATAACAGCATCGCCTTCAAAAACGTTTCCATCAGCTGTTTTAACCGCGGCAATTCTTTCATTTTTTATAATAAGATCAACTACTTTTTTTTCAAACAGGAATGCTGCTCCGCAATCCAGTAGTTGCTGGCGCATCGCAGTAATGATATGCGGCAGTTTATTGGTGCCGATATGCGGGTGCGATTCGTAAAGGATTTTTTCTTCCGCTCCAAAATGAACAAAAAGATCGAGGATGCGATTAATATCACCCCGTTTAGAACTACGTGTATATAATTTTCCATCACTGTAAGTGCCGGCGCCACCTTCACCAAAGCAATAATTGCTTTCGGGGTTCACTTCACCTTCCTTATTCAGCCGGGCAAGATCTCGCCTCCTTGAACGAACATCTTTTCCTCTTTCCATGATAACCGGTTTGATACCGAGCTCAACAAGTTTTAAGGCTGCAAACAGACCCGCGGGCCCTGCGCCAATAATTACGACTTTTTTTTCGGCCTTACTTACGTCTTTGAATTGAAAACCTATCCTTTCTCTTTGCTGGTAAGGTTCATTGATAAAAGCCTGCAGCGTAAGATTGACCCAGGGCTGTTTGCTACGGGCATCAATAGAACTTTTGAGAATGGTATAACCCGAGATAGCAGAAATTTTTATAGCTTCTGCGCGGGAAATATATTGTTTGACCGATTG
>DASVNY010000145.1:0-3232 GCA_036383615.1 Chitinophagaceae bacterium | reverse complement strand
AATTACTGTTATGCGGTCTTTACCTTTGGTTTGACAGTACGCTTATAAACAATAAAGCCAATAAAAGCTAATAGCAAGAGCGGCCATACTGAAATAATCCCTACGAATAGATCACCAATCCAGCTCCATCCTGTCCGGAAGGCTGCGCTAAATCTTGTTGTAAACGACGGCTTTTCGTTATCCTTTGCCGTTGCATTAAGCACCTGGTAATAAGTCATACTAATGGTGCTGAAGGACGAAGAGTGGCCAAGATATTGAATACGTCCTGCTGCTGATTCAATTTCTTCCTGTACATCGTTTATAACCGATTGCACATTTAATATCTCTTCCATGTTTTTAGCCTGTTTCAGGAGATCGATATAACGTTGACGAACTTGTTTCTTAGCTTCCATTCTCGAGCGGGTATCAACGAATTCTGCTGTTACATCCTGCGAGGATACTTTCTTCTCGTTTATTTTTTCAACTCCATTGGTCAGAACGTTTAAGGCATTGTCAAATTGATCGACCGGGACTTTTATTGTTACGGTATTTTCGATCTTGTATTCGGACTGGCTTTGATCTTCCTGTGCAATATAACCTCCCACTGTTTTTACTTTTTCCCGTAACGAAGATGAATAGGCTTTATAATCTTTCAATTCAAAATTCAGCGTAGCTGTCTTGATGATCTTTTTATCCCAATCTATATTAGCTGTAGGTTGAGAAGACGGTTGCTGTTTCTGTTTTGTTTCCTCCTGCTCCCCTTCAGGTTTTCCAATTGAGTCAGCGATAAAAAATTCTTTTTTGGCTTCGGTACCTTCTTTAGCAACTGATCTGTCAAGGTTGGCTAAGGTAACTTCCTTTATATCAGCTTGTGCTGATTCTTTAGATGCATTTCCGTGACAGGCGTTAAAAATAAATAGCAGCAGTGCTGCGATAGCAGTGAATAAGATTTTCATGGCTTTGCTTTTTGTGTTTGATAAATAGATGCGAGAAACTGGTTTTTGCATAGAGAGAAGCGTGGCACGCCTATCGTCTTAGCGGGCTTTCAGGAATAGCACTTGCACGCTATCGGCATCACGGATCAGCAAACTGTCTTTGTTCAGGGTAAGAACAGAAAATTTTGTACCGGTAGAATCAGCGGCATCTTCTTTCCAGATCAGTTGTTTTTCTTTTGTCCATTCATAGCGGGAACTGTCTTTTGTTACGGAGTCACCCAATGAACGAAGAACATTACCTTCATTGGTAAAATCATAGTGGTATCTCAGTGCATTGGAGTCGATCAGACCGATGATACCCACCATAAAATTGGCAGTAGAGTCACTACCAGGAATAAACTTATCGATCTTCCATTTGCCAACGATCCATTCCTTTTTAATGTCGTTGCCTGTTGTGGTTTTGTTTTTTTGCAGGTAGAAAAAGGCACCTGCACCGATGGCTGCTACAAGCAGCACGATGAATAAAATTTTCATGGCTATACTTTTTTGATTGAAGTGAATCAGGCATTGATTCCCGCAACCGCAAAAAAGTAACCCAAGCCGTTTGTTAAAGGAAGATTAGACGAGCATCCCCTGCTTAGTCTTTGAGGCTGTAAAGTATTTTACGAAAGTCTTCTTTGAATTTGGCTTTATTTTCCAATGTGCAGTAAGACAAAACAGTGTAATAGCCTTTTTTTGTTTCCACTATTCCAACAAGATAATAGATCTCCGTTTTCGCATCTTTATCAAAAAAACTCAGATCGGATTCCATAAAATTGATACCACCCTGCTGCAGGCTTACAGGTTTTGATTGCTTTACTTGTTCTTCTCCTTCTATAAAACCTTTGATAAATTCATCGTAGAATTCTTTAATAGAGGAATAGTTTAGCTCAGCCAGCTTCAGCCCTTCTTTGTCATCAAGCATTACAAATCCATACACATCTTTTACTTCACTTTTATACTGGATTGCTGCGCTGTTATTAAGGCCGGATGTTTTGGCCATATAATCAGGAAGGCTGACCGTAAAAGGGTGACCAACCGTGTATGACTTCATCGTTTGTGCCTGGCCGGCAATCACAAAAAAACACAGTGTCGCAATCGAAAAAAATCTTTTCATTGATATTAGTTTAAGCAGCAAAATAGCCTGCCGGTGGAATATTTAAAAGGTATAAAGAGGATTTATTTTTCCCCTGCCATCTCCATGATGATCTTATATTCCTGTTCGGTAACAGGTTGAACAGACAGACGACCAATACGAACCAGCGCCATATTGGCGAGCCGCTTGTCTTTTTTGATGGCCTCAAGCGAAACAGGCTTTTTTAATTTCTTGTGAACTTTCAGGTCAACCGCCACCCAACGCTCATCATCGGTGGTAGGATCCTTGTAAGCTTCTTTTGACACTTTGGCTATGCCCACGATTTCGAGCCCTTCGTTGCTATGATAAAAAAAGACCTCGTCACCTTTTTTCATTGCGTTCATGTGGCCACGGGCCGCATAATTGCGGACACCATTCCAGAAGGTTTGTTTTTCTTCGGTGAATTTTTCCCAGCTATACACGTCGGGTTCTGATTTTACAAGCCAGTGCGCCATAAAAAATGTAGAATTTTGAATGTAAAATAAGGAATGTAAAATTATCAGCAGTTACCATCCGTTTGTAGCACATTGGCAAGTCGCATGCTCTTTAATTTATCTATCCTTGTGCATACGTCAGGGTTCATAAAAATGTAGAATTTTGAATGTAAAATAAGAGATGTAAAATTATTAGCAGTTACCATCCGTTTGTAGCATATAGGCAAGGCGCATGCTCTTTAATTTATCTAATCCTTGTGCATACGTCAGGGTTCATAAAAATGTAGAATTTTGAATGTAAAATAAGAAATGTAAAATTACCAGCCGTTTGCGAGAACGTCGGCAAGATGCATGGTTTTTAAATCGTATCCTTTGTGCTTAATATAGCCCTGCAAATGCATCAGGCAGGAATGATCGGTTGAGATCAGATATTGGGCGCCTGTAGCTAAAGCATTCTCCACTTTCTGCTCGCCCATGCCAATAGAGATGGATTCAAATTTTACAGCGAAAGTGCCGCCAAAACCACAGCAGGTCTCCACATCATTCATCTCGGCAAGCTCAAGACCTTTTACATTCGATAAAAGTTTTCTCGGCTCCGTTTTTATCCTGCATTCTCTTAACCCTGCACAACTATCATGGTAAGTGGCCTTTCCATTTAATACGGCCCCAACATTTTCCACCTTCAGCACCTTGACCATAAATTCCGAGAA
>DASVNY010000144.1:0-1753 GCA_036383615.1 Chitinophagaceae bacterium | reverse complement strand
GGGCTTTGAGAGCCTGGCTCGATGTCAGTCGTGATGGTAGTATTGATATGTCCAGAAACATTATTGTACTTGTTGTAGGTATAATTGCCATCGTGGATTCGTGGCGCACAAAACGTATCAGTCCTTTTGCCCTGGTGCTGGCATTCGTGTTGTTGAATAAAATTATCTGGAATATCAGGGACACTTCTTTCTGGCACTCAATAGCAAATGTGTTGGCAAAATTGTTTTGATACTAATAAACAATATTGTTAGTCAAAAAAAGCTATGACTGGCAACTTTTCATTTTCTGTTCACGATTAAATTCGTAGCAAACTACTCTTCTTATCAGGTCATCATGATCCGTAGCCTGTTTATATAAACGGGAACTGTTAGCTCGGCAGGTATTGTATAGCTGTGATCGGTCATGCTCAATTTATCTTAATCTTTTTGTTTAAACTAAACCAACGGTTATGCAGAAAACTCATTTTTTTGCAGTGAAGCCTTTTGTGTCATTCATTGCAATATTGTTTTGCTTACAAACTATTTTTCAGAGTTGCGAAAAAAACACGGAAGCCCTGGCAAAAGAAGAACAGGAAGTGAATGCAAGAAAAGGACCTAAAAATCCACCTCCTCCACCGCCGCCTCCTTTTTATTTTACCAACTGCAATATGAATCCTACCTATTCCGCAACATTTACAAAAGGAGTGGCTGCGAATACTTCATTTATCAAGAACTATGTAAACAGCCCGGGTGGCAGCTATCCTGCTTTTACCAGTGCTACTGTGAACGGAATTACTATCACTGCAGCAGCAGGCACATTTAATGTGGGCAGCGGATCTGTTACATTCACTGCAACCGGCACATCTATCAGTACAGGTTATTTCCAGGTATGGATCGGAGTGGGTAATATTCAACAGTGCATGGCATTCTTTACGGTACTTAATCAACCTGCTTCCGGGCCCACTGTTGATCCTGGCCCCACAGAAGGATCAACTGGAGTGGTCAACTTTATATATAGGGGACAACCGGTAGCATACACAACAGTAAGAGCCGGTGATGGCAAGATCTGGTTGCAACAAAACCTCGGTTCGCCGCAAGTAGCGATGTCCGTTGCCGACGAAGCATCCTATGGAGATTATTTTCAATGGGGACGCTGGGATGATGGTCACCAGGCTGCAAACAGTGCGACCATTATCGGCGGCGCCTCATTATTAAATCCTTCTGCTATCCCATCAGGATTTCCAAATTTTATTGTAGGAACAACAGCAGCTACCAAATGGTGGGGAACGGGTGGTTTAAGCACTGATACCTGGAGTGGTTCTACATCTTCATTCACTAATGGAAAAGACCCCTGCGTTGCACTAGGTCCGGGTTGGCGATTACCTACGGCCACAGACTGGCAAAATTTGAAAAGCTATGATGATCTCGATGGTGCATTGGCCGCTTATATGTCCAACCTCAAACTTCCTGCTGCAGGGTTCAGAGCTGGTGATGGTGGATTTGTTTACAAGGGTGGCGAAAGTTATTACTGGACAAGCACCGCTAATAATAGTTATGCAACAGGATTATTTATTAGTGATAACACATACCTGGCAACGCTTCAGGCTTCATTACGGGGCGATGGATACAATTGTCGTTGTGTGAAGGATTAAAGAAAGCTGTTGTTATATAAGACACAGGAGGCTGTTTCAAAAGAAGCCTAAAAGATCTATCTCACAACAGCGCAGCGACGCAAGGATTGATTTTTAGTATGATTTTTCTTTACGGCGTTGCG
>DASVNY010000143.1:0-1794 GCA_036383615.1 Chitinophagaceae bacterium | reverse complement strand
TCAAATACCAGAATGAGAACCGTCGATTGACGAAAGAAACATTCAATATGCATGAAATGGTGAAGCAGGTGTTGGGCATTTTGAATTCACTCGCTCAGCAAAAAAACCTGCGCATTGTAAATGAAATTGATGAAACAGCAGAACTGCACCAGTTCTACGAACCGATGAAAATACTCGTGTATAACCTGCTTACCAATGCGATCAATTTTTCTGAAAAAGGAACGATTGCCGTAAAAATGAAAACAGAAAAAGAGCAGATCATTGTAAGTGTAAAAGACGAGGGTGTAGGCATGACGCCCGAAAAAATCCAAAGCCTTATGGCCGATCACGTGGTGATCACTTCAGCCAATGTTGATAACAAGCGGGGACATGGCTTAGGTTTTCTTATCATCAAGGATCTTTTAAAAACTGTTGGCGCTACGTTGCATATTGATAGCAAACTGGGAGAGGGAACTACCATTTCGATAATTATGCCTGCCTGAAGTCATTCCTTTTCATAACTGATTGTATCAACTCCATTTCAAATCCTTTCTGCAGTAAATAATCTATCGTTTTCTTTTCTTGCTTAAGTTGCTTTTTGTTGAAGTCTCTGAGTTGCCTCCTTCGTCGGCAAAACAAGTCTCTGAAAGATTGTGTTGTCCTTTCATCCCGACGAAAGAGGGGTGAAACTTCAACCTCTTAGTGTCTTGTTATTCCGACGAAGGAGGGAAAACGGTTTGCTTCTTCCCAAAAATGGGATTACCCATTACATAAAACAAGAGATCAATCATTCCTTTTCATTACTGATTGTATCAACTCCATTTCAAATCCTTTCTGCAGTAAATAATCTATCGTTTTCTTTTTCCTGATCAAATATTGTTCGGATTTTAATGATGCGTATTTATCATCAGCCAGTTTCTGCAACACAGTAAGGTATTCCTGTGCATCAATCTGTTTCAGCGCTTTTTTGATACTGTAATCACTCACCTTCCGTTGTTTCAATTCGTATTTGATCTTTACCCTTCCCCATTCTTTCAACCGCCAGCGGCCACTGGCAAAAGCCATGGCAAACCTTTCTTCGTTCAGATCATTCTCTTCGATCAATGCAGCCGTGATCTCATCATGAAGATTTTTCCTCACGCCCAGTTCAAAGAGTTTGTCCTTCACTTCCTGGTGACAACGCTCCTGGTAGCGGCAATAGTGCCGAAGTTTTTGAAGCGCCTCTTCTTTTGTCAGTGATTTTTTATACAGCACGGTAGTATTGTTCTATTCTTCCAGCCGGTCGAGACAACCGTATTCCTTTTTAAGAAAGTCATCATAATGATCCGCCTTTTGAAACAGGTTGCGGAATGCCTGTGCGCCGGCGTCTTTATTCATATCGAGGTCATACATTACACAAGACAACACGATATTTTGTTTAACGCAACTTAATACCAGCCCATGCATCTGGTAATTTTCCTGCAACAGGTATTGATACAGCGGTTTAATCTTTGTTACATCAGCAGGCATCTGGCAGAGAAAAGCATCGCCTGCAATAAAAAAGTTCTCAGCGTTATACGTGATCTTCACTTTGGCCGAACCAGCTTTTACACTCCAATGATTCAATCCTTCTCTTGCCAGCCTAACATCTTTACCCAATTCTCTCAATATATCCTCAATTGTTTTAGCAGCGCCGACAGGTTCCGGTTCTTTCTCGGGAATTTTTGGAAGTGTTACTTCGGTGCCGCAACTGGGACAATATTTTCCCGATTCGATATTAGAAGCTGTTACTACATAGCCACAACTAAAGCAACGGGTAGAAGGCTGGCCCTTATT
>DASVNY010000142.1:0-3131 GCA_036383615.1 Chitinophagaceae bacterium | reverse complement strand
ACTGGAAGAGTTGACCGGTTTATTCTCTGCATTTGCCAGCAACGGAACATTTATTCCTCCGTCATTCACACAAACAGATACTGCACAACGACGGGTTGTTATAATCAGTCCCGCCGCCAATTTTATGATCAATGAAATTCTATCAAAGGTCAACCGTCCTGATTTTCCTGTTAACTGGACGGCAACAGAAAGAATGCCGCGTATCGCCTGGAAAACCGGTACCAGTTATGGAAGAAGAGATGCCTGGAGCATTGGCTATAATAAAAATTATACGGTGGGTGTTTGGACAGGGAATTTTTCAGGTGTGGGCGTGGCTGATCTCAGCGGTGCAAATATTGCTACGCCATTACTGTTTAAAATTTTCAACAGCATCGATTATGATAGCGATGCGGAATGGTTCAGTCAGCCGGCCGACTGTGAAATAAGACATGTATGCAGTGAAACAGGAATGCTCCCTTCCGAACATTGCGGGAATATAGTCAGTGATTATTTTATTCCGCTACTTTCTTCAAATAAAACCTGTGACAACCGCCAGGAAATAATGGTGAGTCCCAATGAAAAGATGTCTTACTGCAAAAGCTGTGCACCCGCAACGGGCTATAAAAAGAAATGGTATAAAATATTTGATCCGGGTATGCAGTCATGGATGGAAGACAACCGCATTGCCTACGATAAAATACCACCACATAATCCCGATTGTGAACTGGTGTTTAAAGGCAATGCGCCATTTATCACATCACCTGCGAATGGAACAGAATATCTGATCAATAAAAAAGATCCGGAACCTCTACAGTTGGTTTGTCAAACAGCCAATGATGTAAGCAAAGTGTATTGGTATATCAATGACAAATTTTATAAAAGCAGTCATCCTTCGGAAAAACAATTCTTTTTACCGCAGGAAGGCGAAGTAAAAATATCCTGTACCGATGATAAGGGCCGGAACAGGAATATTAAGATCATGGTGAAGTATGTGAACTTATGAAATTGAGCATTGAAAATTGTTTGTTGAGCATTGAGCATTTCCTTTCCTGACAATAAGAAATTTTCAATATTCAATGCTCAATACTCAATTTTCATTTATTGGCGACTACTGTATCTTTCTAACACTGCCTGATCCCGACACACTTTGACTCACAGCAGCATTACCCATATATTTTACGCTCCCGGAACCCGTCACATCCACATCCAGCTTAACACTGGCAAAAATTTCGGCACTGCCCGAACCGGTAATAGCTACTTCTACATTTTCAGCTCTTAATTCAAGACATTTAAAAGAAGAACTACCTGTTCCATCAACGGCAAGGTCCTTTGTTTCGCCTTTTAGTGTAACAGAACCTGCGCCTGAAATATCTGCCGTGATCTTTGGTGAACGGAGTTCCAGTTTTGCATCACAACTTCCACTCAGATCAATATCAACGCTGCCATTGCTGCTTACCAATCCTTCAGAAAAAATGTCACAGGCGCCGGATGCTTCAAAACGGCGAAAGTCGGAGCCCGACACATATACTTTGATAGCGGAAGATGATTTCAGGTTATATCCATTACGGGGGTAGATCCGCAGAATGCCTCCTTCCTCCCGTATCGTAAGAAACTCCTGCAGATTTTGATCCGTCACAACTTTCACCGATTGGGTTGAATCATTCCGCACATATACATCGATATTACCACTCACATCTATACTGTTATATCCGCTTACATCGCGGGTTTCTGTTGTGATATTGCCATTACCCCTCACCCTCTTTCCAAAAAAACCGCAGGAACTAAAAAGCGTTGCCGATAAAATAGTCAAAACAAGGACTGTTCTCATGTTGTTGATTTATATCTTCAAATGTAAAAGGAATTACAGCAATTTAGACGCAGCCGGGGTCACCAGGTTACAGCCTGCGTTAACCAGCAACTTTAAAATGCCAGCTCAAACCCGATCAATTTCCCAATTTTCACATCTTCACATTCCCACATTATCACATTTCCTACCTTCGCAGCACCATGACAGAAAAGATCCTGATCCTCGACTTTGGTTCCCAATACACTCAACTGATTGCCAGGGCTGTAAGAGAAGCCAATGTTTACTGCGAGATTATCCCCTACCACAAGACATTTACGTTTGAACCCGGATTAAAAGGCATTATCCTTTCGGGCTCGCCTTTTTCTGTAAACGAAGAAAAAGCGCCTGATGTAGATATCCAGTCCTTTATTAAGCAGGTTCCGGTATTAGGAGTTTGCTATGGGGCCCAACTCACGGCTAAAAGATTTGGCGGGCTCGTAGCAAAAAGTAATAAGAGAGAATATGGTCGTGCGATACTGCAACAAAAGAAAGAAGATGTGTTGCTGCAAAATGTTTCCTCCACCAGCCAGGTGTGGATGAGCCATAGTGATACCATAAAAGAATTGCCTGAAGGTTTTGAATTACTGGCAACAACCGAGAGTATTCCTGTCGCCGCATTCAAAAAACTGGCAACAGGCAATGGGCAACAGGCAAATGGAACTCACGATTTCCCTCTCTACGGCATACAATTCCATCCTGAAGTATATCATACTACCGAGGGTAAAAAAATATTGAACAACTTTCTTGTCAATATCTGCGGTTGTTCGCAGGATTGGACACCCGCGCATTTTATCACTGATACCGTTGAAGAATTAAAAAAACAGATCGGTGATCGCAAAGTGATCATGGCGCTGAGTGGTGGTGTTGATTCAACTGTTGCAGCTACATTAATTCATAAAGCTATTGGTGATCGTCTCTATGGAATTTTTGTTGACAATGGCGTATTGCGCAAAAACGAATTTGAAAGTGTATTAAAAACCTATGCGCAATTAGGTTTGAATGTGAAAGGTGTGGATGCCAAAGAGCATTTCTATACAAAACTTGCCGGCAAAACTGACCCTGAAGCCAAGCGAAAAGTTATCGGCGGATCTTTTATTGATGTGTTCCAGGATGAAGCTAAAAAAATAGAAGGCATTGGCCTACTTGGCCAGGGAACGATCTATCCCGATGTAATTGAAAGTGTATCCGTGCATGGTCCTTCCATGACCATCAAATCACATCATAATGTGGGCGGTCTTCCCGAGCATTTACATTTGGAACTGGTAGAACCACTGCGTTATCTTTTCAAAGATGAAGTAAGAAAAGT
>DASVNY010000141.1:0-4062 GCA_036383615.1 Chitinophagaceae bacterium | reverse complement strand
TAAGGAAGCTTTGCTAAAACATTTTTAAGCTCCGCAACTACCCGCCTATTCCGGCAACTGCTTTTCTTTCCCGTCAACTACTCACCCGCCATAGTCTTCCGCTTATCGTCGTGCTATTTTTATCAGGAGATCATCGTTAATCACTAAAATCTTAGACAATGAAAAAAATAGTAACCAGCGGAATAGTAACAGGGCTCCTGTTCCTTATGCTTTTTTCTTCAGCATGCTCACAGGAAATAGCCATGAACGGAGTTCAGAAAAACGTTTCCGCGTCATCAACAGAAAAAGATCCCGTTTATGCTAATGACATTAATTCAAAAGTGCTCAGGAGCTTTTACAAGACCTATGGAGAGGTTTCTGCAGCCAAATGGTTCAAAGTAGAAAATGGTTATGCCGTCAGTTTCAAAAACAATGAGATCAGCAGCACTGTTTTTTACAGGAATAATGGCACAGTTGAATACAAAGTGAGCCGCTATGGCGAAGATCGCATGCCTCCTGCTACCAGGCACTTAGTAAAGTCAAACTTTTATGACTATTCTATTCTCCAGGTATCAGAAGTGCACAAAGACGGATCGGTGGGTTTCTTTGTAAAAATTGAAGACAGCAAAAGTATTAAAACAGTTAGGGTGATGGGTGAAGAATGGCAGGTGGTAGAAGACCTTGTAAAAAAATAATTTACTATTAAAAAGCAACTGCCTCAACAATGTTTGGGGCAGTTGTTATTTGC
Organism: Chitinophagaceae bacterium; assembly: GCA_036383615.1. GTDB lineage: Bacteria > Bacteroidota > Bacteroidia > Chitinophagales > Chitinophagaceae > CADEDV01. The sequence continues at coordinate 3,335 of DASVNY010000141.1, read as the reverse complement.
ACAGGCACACATTAAAAAAAAATTTATCAGGCGTTCATAGAATAATTATTATTTTGACGGCTTATTCACTATTTATAATAAAAAGCCCTTTATGTCAAAACACATCGTTGCCGCAATTGCTCTTCTCTTAACTCTTTCCGCCTGTAAATCAAAAGACGCTTTCAAATTCAGTGAGGATATCGTAGCAAAAGAACGTAGCCTGAAAGATGATATCACCAGAACAGAAACGGAGGTAGAAAATTATATCAAGTATGAGTTGAATGACAGTATCGCGGCTGTCAGTGAAAGAATGGAATCGCTGGTGAATGATAAATTAGAAGAGATTAAAGCGATGAAAACGCCAAGCGCCAAAGGGGCTGACGAGTTTAAAGATGCCGCTATCAAATATTTTGAGTTTATGAAAAGCCTGTACACCAGCTATAAAAATTATGGCAAAGCAGCCACCGACGAAGAAAAAAGTAAAGTGGTAGCAGAAATGCAGGAGATCCTCAACAAAAAAGATAATGCTATCAACGATATGCAAAATGCCCAGCGAAAATATGCTAAGGCCAATGGCTTCAGGCTGGAGAAATGACCTGTTACTTTTTTCGCCCTTCAATAAAAAAATAATAAGAAGCTGTCTCAAAAGCCAATATTTCTCGCAACGCCGCGAAGCCGCAAAGAAAACACATACTGAGAACCAATCATTGCGTCGTTGCGCCGTTGCGAGATTTTTTTTACTCACCTTTTGAGACGCTCCCTAACGTTAGCATGATCACCACCGATAAGCGAGTTTTAACACTGAGTACTTATCGATTAATTACTTGCATTCATTATTCCATTTTGGGTCGAGCGTAGTGCCATACACCTTGATGCATTCATTAGGAGGTGTGGGCCATGTTTTTTCAAACGCCGCTTTCCACGGTTGCCATGCTAACCCTGTTTCGGCCCTGATATAGAGATATATCTGGGTTGCATCTTTGGGTATTGGAAAGACTGTGGTAAAACCCATTTTAATACCTTTCAGATCCAGCACTTTCACGACTTTCCCGTTTTGCTTATAGCTGAGATAAACCCACCCCTGGTATGCACCGCCCTGGGTCACCGTTAACTGGTTGGGTTTTGTAACCATGCTTCCTACTTCCGGGCAATCTGTTTTATACTTTGCATCGAATATCGTTCCGTAAGAAGTATAACATAAATAAGTTGGCAATGCTATGCTTTGATCTAAAAGTGGTTTCCATGTTCCCGCTAAATACCATCCCTGTGCCCTGATATCTTTAGCGGATGCCGGGATAGCAAATATTGCTTCGTTGCCCACACTCAGATCCTTGCTGGTAAATTCTTTTGTTTCCCACTTTGGAAAATAACCTGTGCGGTCAACATTTTCTTTATAGGAGATTTTGAATTTAGACATATAGCCAGCCTGGCAATAAAACCGCACTTCGCCATCAACATTTGGTGGGGTAATTTTAAAATTCTTTTGCGTTGCTTCCATAAAAGCCATAAAGAACATATCCCTTGAATTTATATCGTCTAATACATTCGTCATATTGATCGGGTCAGTCATCGCGGCCCCCAATTTCATTTTCAGCATCGGCTCAACTTTCGTTGCTTCCACTACCCTGATCCCTTCTGTTGTGCCCACTACTATTGCCAATATAATAGCTGCAACAGGAGCAGCAACAACAGAAGCCCAGCCAGTAGCACCTAAAGCACCGGTGGCTGTTGATGCAGTGGTCAGTGTTGTACTCGAGGCAAGTGCCGCGCCAGTGGACCCACCGAAAGCGGCCGTTAAACTAACCCAGGTAATAGTCACAAATCCCGGGGCACCGCTTGCTGCTATCGAGGTGAAGCCTGTTACACTGGCCAGGGCCAAAGCCGCAGCACCTACCGTTACTGTAGCTGCGCCGAGTGCTATAGCATCAGCAATTTTGCCGGCATCATTTCCCAAAACAGTTTTTAATCCGGCTTTTGTGATAATATCCTGTGGAGGAGTTTTTCCTGCATACATTTCTGTCATATTCAAACTTCCTAAACCACAATCAGGCGGCGCTTTATATCCCTCTGCTTTATATTGACAATAGTCTGCTTTCCATTTTTGATACTCCAATAAAACGTTATAAGCCGATCTCACTTTCAAACTACGGTACAATTCTGCTGCCCAATTTCTAAGTGCCGTTGTTTGCGCATCGGTATTAGGCTTCATAAGCGTGTTCATGATCAGCGTGCCCAATATCCCATTTATCGCTGCCCTGGGTTTTTCTCCATTATAGCTTGCAACGTTAGCAATCAATTCATCAGCGGTAATAGTATTGTTATCTGAATAAAATATTTCTCCGGCCTGCAAACTCAATTTGCCTAAGGCCTGGCCCAACAGTGTTTCCGGTAAAATAGTTAATGAGGCGCCAACAGCTTGTAACATTTTAGCTTCGTAACCCTGGTTTCTCGGGAAAATTTGTCTTACAGTAATTTTCACAGTTGCAGCAGTTTGTGCTGCCAATATCAACGGGCTTGTTAAAACAATAAGACCAATAACAGCCAGGATCAAAGGTCTTCTTACTCTTTTTTTCATTTTATCAGGTATTAATGATGATGAATCAATGGTTTGCTTTTTGTGTTGTGTCTGCTTCGATTTTTTTGATACGATCGTTGGATACAATAACTATTAAAATGATCAGCAGCGCCGTAACAACCAATACTATGATCGTGGACAGGTTTCTTTTCAGCATAAACAGGCTAAAATTGCTTGATCAGGAAATTAACCTACAGGTATAGCCCTTTCCAATTTTTAATGGAGACAAAATGCTGACAGGCACCGGACAAAAAACTGACAGTGTTGGGTATCAGGGAGAGAGAGGCTATGAGCTATGAGCTTTGAGCTTTTGCTCACGGCTCACAGCTCATAGCTCGTAGCTTTTACAGATTAGCAACCAACTCATCCAAATTCGCATCGGTTCCCACCTGGAAACGTTGACGAAGACGCTGGCGTGATTTGTGAACACTATCAACTGAAATGCCGAGCATAGAAGCGATCTGTTTGGTAGTAAGATGAAGACGGGTGAGTGCCGCCATTCTTTGTTCTGCTACAGTGATGTCGGGGAATTTTTCTTTTAGCGTGATAAAAAAACCGGGGTATATTTTTTCAAAAAGGGATTTGAACTTGTTCCAATCCTCTTCGGTCAATATTGTTTGCTGGGTAAGCTCTGTTATGATCAGCTGTTGTCCTGAAGTAATGGCCGCTCCCTTTACCTGCATCTCCAGCTTTTCGATCAGGTTTGTTTTTTCAACAATGTTATCCGTAAACATTTTCATTTGCTCCTTAGCCGACGCTATCTCCTGTTCCATTAATAGTT
>DASVNY010000140.1:0-6011 GCA_036383615.1 Chitinophagaceae bacterium | reverse complement strand
ATTTACTCCGAGATCCAACCGCACACGATTAAACAATTTCTGATAGTCGGTGATATGTCGCTTTTTTAAATAGTTGTAATCTTTCCCCTGGTAATCCAGCTTTGCATAGTGAGTACGGGAGATTTCTTCCAGTCTTTTCATGCTCCTTGCCGGCATCTTATCAAATCCTTCGAAGCCGGTAGCCACAGAAAGATAGATGACAACCTCATTCGCATTCGTTACCTGCAGGCTGCTGTCTCCCTGTGCAGTTTTCAATGCGCCACCTTTATTCACCACTCTCGCACTCATGATAAAATTCATTCCTTTACCATCTTCCTCTTCATATACCACCTGCCGCGGTTCATAATTCCTGTTGGCCACAAAACTGGGTGCTTTTCCTCTCAACACTAAGAAATTCTCATATGGCGTAGTCTTGTATCTTAGTTTGCTGGTAAGAGAAACTGTTGTGTTTATCGAAGCAGGTTTGCTGGCCGTTAAACGGATCTGCATCACACCCCAGTAATAGTTAATGAATGTTTCTCTTTTGTAAGTAACCCCATTGCTTTTATATGTCACTGTTGAAATAGCGGTATTCAGATCAAGTTCGCGGCGATAGTTTGTTCCAATAGTATCTTTTACCGGGAAATCAAGATAGAGATCACCCATCGGCAGGTATCTTGCGGAGTAAGGCCCCTGCATATGTTTTCGCCAAACAGTGGTGGCGCTATCATAGTTTCCTTCAAATATTAATTTTCTAACGATGGGAAGGTATTCGGCCGCCTGCGGATTGTTACCCGGCTCGGGATAACCTGACCAAAGTGTATTATCGTTAACCTGGTAACGTTCCTTTTTTATACCACCAAATACCATCGCACCCATATTACCATTTCCTAATGGCAGGGCTTCTTCCCAAATGGTAGCGGGTTTATTGTACCAGAGTTTCAGGTTGGGATCATTCAAAGCTGGTTGGGTGTTACCGGCGAGGTTCACCAACAATAATATCAATAGCAGAATTACAGGCATATAGCGGGCAATTTCGTTGTAATCTAAATAGAAGCGTTCTCCTATTTTATCATTTTTTAGTTCTAAATATTCAATAGCTGCGAGCCATGAGCTGTGAGACACAAAGACAATAGACAATACATAACAAGCAAGCCCTGCTCGTGGCTCGTGGCCCATAGCTCGCAGCTCACAGCTTCTCTCTAAAAGCAGAAACCAACCATTAAACAATGGCCGGTTTCCTACGATTGATATAACGATGAGAGAAATTGCGAATTATTGCCAGCTATAACGGAATGGGTGAACGGTTTTATCATACACATGCACTTTGCCATTTGTGGCAAAATAACCGGCCGAACGGTCATTGATCCTGTCATTGATCATAATAGGAGCATCCTGGCTATTGACCAGTTTGAGGTTGATCTTTCCTTCGGGGTCAAAGCCGGTACCTCCACCATTCGCTATAAACGTAATGCTGGATGCCAGGGCAGCGTCAGGATTTGGTGAGTTCTTCGTAACAACCCAGCTCAATTTGGAATCTCCGCGAGCAGCAGTTGTATTAGCCGGTAAAAGAGTTTGTATGGATGTGTTACTAACGGTCAGATTTTCGAAGGTGTAATCTCCCTGGAGGATCAAATAAAGAAAATAATTTTTGACAAAGGCTTGCGGATACTCTTCCCACCGAAATGCGGGACGGAGTGAATCCTGGCTTGGGTCCACCACCGATTTCAGGATATTTCCGCTTACATCTTTAGCAACAACAGGATAGTCAAAGAAAAAACCACCTGTCACTTTCAAACTTGCACCACTGCCTGAAGTTGTTCTTATAGCGCTATTGTGCAAGAAAATAAAAGTTCTTCCCGGTTTTTCAAATTCAGCAAAATCGATACCGCTGTATTCAATGCCAAGTTGCATCCATTTAAAGATCGTATCAGCACCTACACCGGATTTGCCTCTTGTGTCCATAAACTGCTTTGCCGTCATGTTGATCTTTGGATCAAGGCTGTACCCATTATATTGATAGTCCTTTTGGAGCTTGTAGCATCCCGTGAGTGAGATAGCTGCCAACAGCATAAAAAGGAAGTAATATGTCGTTATTTTTTTCATGAGAATGACTTGTTTAATTCTTACAATTACTGTTTTCACTTATAAACCCGTATCCATTAATCAGAATAAGGCTGGTTCTGAACTAAGTTTGGATTGGCATTTAAAACATTACGATGTAAGGGCCACAGGTAGCGCCTTTTATCAGTACCCCAGCCTGTTTGTACCGAACCCGCAGCCGCCTGTCTTTTAATTAAGATCGGGTCCATGATCTGGGCAACATGGTGGGTACGTGCAAGATCAAACCAACGCTTTCCTTCATCAAACAATTCCCATTGTCTTTCCTGCAGAATGGCATCTTCCATGGTTGTTTCTGTTGCTAACTGTACTGCAGTATATGCCGGAAGTGTTGCGCGCTGGCGTACAAAATTCAAATACTTGAGTGCCGTTGTCCGATCGCCTGTTTTATTTAATGCTTCGGCATACAAGAGGAAGACATCAGCTAACCGGTACATCGGGAAGTAAACCGGTTTGTCGGTACCTACAACAACATCAGATTGAACCCTTGTTAAGTAGGTTTGTTTGGCGTTCGTATAGCCTGCAGGACCATACCATTTAAGAACCCGATCAAAGTTATCGCTCTTTGCAGAGTCGATAGATTGTTTTGCCCTGATATCTAACCCTGCTCTTAACCATGCAGAAGGATTAGATGGAGTTTTACCAACCAGTTCATCCGCTGTTTTCATTGGTGTGTTATTCACTGTGCTGCTGACAGCCATCATACAGGGACATCCGTTTGCACTCACATCCCAATGAATGTTCCAGATCGTTTCGATATTGGCTGCCGGGTTGGTAAAGATGGTTTTCCATTCCGCGGTCGGAACGAGGTCCGGCGAAATGCCCGATGAATTTGCTGTCTGCGTTCCTGTGTACACTTTACCTGTAGGCGCTTTTGCTTTAAATACATTTTTAACCCACACAATCGCATTGGCATAATCCGGCATAATCAGGTCGTCATGGCTTCTCCACATATACACATCGGCCATTATAGCTGCAATAGCGCCTTCACCAATATACCATACAACCGGTGAGGCATTTTTAGCTGTAAGATCATACGCTTTTTGAAGATCACTGATGATCTGGTCCCTTACTTTAGTTTTTGATTCGCGGGGAGCAAACACATTGTCATTAAGATCTAATAAAGGCGTGGTGCGGATGGGAGCATCGCCCCAAATTCTTAAAATATAGAAATAACAAACTGCCCTCATCGCATAAGATTCCGCAGTATATCTTTTAATTTCCGCTTCCGTCAAAGCTTCCGCAGCTTTGGCATAGGTATTAACCTCATTGATCTTGGCGATGATCAAATTTGCTCTTCCAATCACGGTGTACAACGGACCCCAGTCAGCATAAGTGTTGTTGGGAGTTAAATTATTAAAATGTACTTCGTTCGAGCTATTGTTGGGTGTGCTGTTTTGAATATTGTCTGATCGTGAATCGCCCCACCAGGTAACCCTGTTGTTGAACTGTGATTCCCCGACCATTGTTGTCTGAAAAGCGCCATACATCCCGGCAATAGCTGCATAAACATCGTACTTGCTCTTAAAGAACTGGTCTAATGTGCCATCAGATAAAGGATCTTCATTTACCATCTTGCGACAGCTTCCCAGAACCAGTACGGCTAATAATAAAGTATAAGAAAGTATTTTTTTCATTGTAGTGATTATTAAAGTTGAATATTAATACCCATACCCATTTCTCTTCTCTTTGGATATTTACCGTTATCGTCTCCGATCTGTAACGCATTCGACGAGCTGAATTCAGGGTCATAACCGGTATAATTTGTCCATGTGAGCAGGTTAATACCATATACATAAACACTGGCGCCATTCAGCAACGCTTTCCTGGCAACAGCGGGTTTAAACCGGTAAGACAATCTTGCACTCGTGAGGCGGAAAAATGAAGCATCCTCCAGGAAATAGCTGTTACAGCTTCCGCGCTGGCTGCCGCGGGTATCTTTATCAGGAAAGTAAGGATAGATAGCGCCTTCCTGTCCCTGTCTTACCCATGCTCCATATATCGCTTCGGGAAGTGCAGGGCCATTGGAAGAACTGTTATTGGTCAAACCCTGTTTGAAACTGTTATACACCTTTCCGCCAACAGTTCCGTTCATGATAACATTCAACGAAAATTGTTTGTAAGTAAATGTATTTACTATGCCGAAGTAATAATCGGGCTGTGCATTACCGATGATCTGCCTGTCCTCATCATCTATGACCCCGTTATTATCCACATCTTCCCATTCTACATCGCCACCTTTCAATACCAATCCATTTCCTGTTTTCTGATAAACTATGCCTGTGTATGGCTTTCCATTCAATTCATATCCTGAAACAGTAACAATCGGACCACCTGTTACAGCAGGAACTCTTGGTGTGTTGCCTTGTGTAATAACAATTCCAACCGGTGTTAACTTTTGCCAATCCGCCGTGTAGGCATTATGTGCATCAGTAGGATATATGCCTAAATTCTTCCAGCCATAAAAATTACCAAGACGGCCCCCCTCTTCTATCAGCCATTTGCCGGTGATAAAGGGCTGGCCCCCTGCAAGGCTACGGATCTTTCCACGCTCAAAAGCGATATTGCCGTTCAGGTTCCAGGTGAAATCTTTCGTACTGATCGGAATTGAATTCAATTGAAATTCCAGGCCACGGGTTTCAACGGTGCCGACATTCACTTTTGTTGTAGAGTAACCATTTTGACTGGGGAGCGGCTTGGTATATAAAAGAGCATGCGTGGTTTTTATATAATAATCAGCCGCTAAATTGATCTTTCCATTCAGGAAAGAAAGATCCAGGCCGGCATTTTTTTGTTCGGTGCCTTCCCATTTTATATCCTTGTTACCGTAGTTTGAACTTACAGAAGCGCCTGCAACTCCATTATAACTATTATTCCCCTGGTTCACTATTTGTAAATAATCAAAATTTCCTACCCGGTCGTTACCAGTTTGTCCCCAACTAAACCTTAGTTTTCCATCACTCAGAAAGCTATTGGCCCAGCCCATGAATTCTTCATCCGAAAAATGCCATACGGCATAACCGGAATAGAAGTTGCCCAACCTTGCGTCATAATGAAATCTTGAAGAAACATCCCGTCTGACCATGGCCATGAAACTATACCTCTCCTTAAAACTATAGTTTGCACGGGCAAAAGCATAGGCGGTAGCAACAACCGAACCACTTGTTGTTTGCTTTGTCAGGTTATCAATAAATGCACCCTTTATATAATGCGCTGTTTCAATAACAAAGTTTTTTCCTTCCATGTGCGTTTCATCATCCTTTACCCTGTCCTTTCCTGCACCCAGCAGAGCAGTAACACTATGGTTTCCGAATTTCTTATTATAGTTTAAAAAACCTTCCAATAACCAGTCAAATCCTTTATTCAGGTCATTCCTGGCAAAATTCTCATTGCCATTATCATCGAGGAATCGTGGTTGAAAATAAAATCCCTGGTAGCTTTCCAATTGTGCATTGAACCTTGTAGTGAATTTCAGGCTTTTGAAGATCTGGTATTCTATCTGCTGGTTCATTTGCACCTTAAAGGTTTCCCTCGTGTTATCTTCCAGCAAGGCATTGGCTACCGGGTTACGCTTTGAATTAAGGTAACCGGTCAATGTCCCATCCGGGTTATAAACACGCAGGTACGAGGCCCTGTCAAAGACCGGTCGCAGGGAATTGTTGATACTCGTAAAGTTTCCGTAGGACCAGTAGAATGATAAATTGTTGATGTATTTTAATTTGGGAGAAAACTGGAACTCTGTATTGACCCTTGACTGAAAAGATTTATACCATGTATTCAGTGCTATCCCTTTATCATTGATATAGTTCATACTTCCGTAATAACTCATGCCCTTTTGTCCACCGCTAACGCTCAGTTTAATATCATCCCGTTCACCACGATTGCCTAATAAGAGATCCTGGTAATCATTA
>DASVNY010000139.1:0-6909 GCA_036383615.1 Chitinophagaceae bacterium | reverse complement strand
ATTGCCTTATGGTGATGAGGACTGGCATGAATTGCTGATACCACTTCAAAAAATTGAAGTAGGAGTAGTGGTTATTTCGATTATATCGATCCTTATCATGGTGTTGTGGGACAGATCATCCTTTAAAAAGAAGATCCCATTTATTCCCAGTGCGCTGGTAGCGGTGGTCGCAGCTGTGATCATCAATGCTATCTGGATCGCAACCAACAGTAAGCTACAGATCGCTGAATCAGCGCACCTGGTGAATTTGCCGGTGGCAAAAACTCCCCAGGACTTTTTTGGCTTCTTTACCTTTCCTGATCTCAATGGTTTTACCAATGGCACGGTGATCATGTATGGATTTATCATTGCACTCATCGCATCATTGGAAACCTTGCTAAGTATTGAGGCCATAGACAACCTCGACCCGCAAAGAAGAGTTACTAATACAAACCGTGAATTATTTTCACAGGGAGTTGGTAATTCAATTTCAGGATTGATCGGGGGATTGCCTATCACCAGTGTTATTGTAAGAAGCAGCGCCAATGTGAATGCAGGAGGTAAGACAAAACTATCCACCATTTTTCATGCGGCATTGTTGTTGGTAAGCGTGATATTGATACCCGTGTTGCTAAATAAGATACCATTGGCTTCATTGGCAGCTATTCTTATCCTTACGGGTTGGAAGTTGGCTAAACCTGCCGTGTTCAAAGGTTTTTGGAAAGCGGGTAAATACCAGTTTATTCCTTTTATTGTAACAGTAGTTGTTATCATAGCGATCGATCTGTTCCAGGTAATGCCTGTATTGAGTGGAAAAGGATTGATCATTGGTGTGTTTGCCGGTATTATAGCCGCAACAGGCGCTATTCTTCATGGAAACCTGAAGAACTCCTACTATTTTCATTCGGAAAAACATAGGGAAGGAGATACGATCCGCATCCGGCTATCAGAGGAGGTTTCTTTTCTCAATAAAGCAGCCATCAGGCAAACGCTTGATCATATGCCTGAGAATTCTTCCGTAGTGATCGATGCAAACAACACAACATATATTGATTTTGATGTGCTGGGACTGATAAAGGAATTCAGGGATATCAAAGCACCGCTTAAAAATATTCAATTGCAACTGGTAGGATTTAAAGAAGTGTATAAGATCGAAAACACCAAAATGGTTCAATCAGTGACCTGATATAAAAGTAATGTGTGCAAGCCTTGTTTGTGCAATGAAAGACCACATAAAACAATAAGCATGGATGCAACTAAACAAAAGGAAGAACTAACACTGCAGCCGCATACACCCGGCCACAAACCGGGTGCTATGCATTTTGATGAAGCGCATATCATTCATGAACTGAAGCATTATCTTCCTTCGCAACAGGCGTTGAAAGATTTTATTCATCATAATTCATTGCATGCGTCCCAGCAGATGAAGTTTTATGATGCGATCTTCAAGGCATCAAAGATCTTCGGGTTCCAGACACACCTGCAGCTGAAGGAATACAGGGAAATGTATAAAACGGGGAGGATAAGAGAAGATGTGTTGCAAATGGTGGTGAAACAAAAGAAAGGAAATTTTGAAGAATGGAAAGACAGGTTGCTGAACAAACAATATGATACACTTAATCAACCTCGCATTGGCCAATTAAGAAAACTTTGGAAAGAAGTTTATCATTTCGATCTTGATAATAGGGTGCATCCTCTGTTGTTTCGCATCCTTTGTGCTTTTTTGGACCAGGGAATTGCTATCGATAGTTTCCCCGTTGCGAACAAGAGCTTTACAGAAAGTGTAAGAGAATTAGAAAAGAGCAGCCCGGTCAGTTTTTTCAGAACAAAGACAGTGAAAAAGAAATTTCTTTCCGGCGATTATTCCATTACCGGGTTATTGAAAGAGATCGTTGGAAAGGAGGAATATTTCGAACAATATTTATTCGACACTCATTTTTCTCATCATGGATGGAGCGGTTTTGTGAGCGCGGTAGAAGATAACCCGCAGACATTGCTCGATAGAAAAAAGATCAGTGTAAAAGAATTTATTGAGTTTGAATTGCTGATGGAGCTCGATGCACTGCAAGCGAGATTTGGTAATAACTGGCAGCCGCTGGCCACCCATTCAAAACACCCGCCTGCTAACCTGTTTGCCGATGTAAAAAAGTCCGAATTAGCAGAAGTATTTGAACTATGGCAGGATGCATTTGAATGGAGTTATTACGATTCTGTTTTAAAAGGATTATTACTCGCCTCCCCAAACCCCTCCGGAGGAGGGGCTTTAGAGTCCGAAAGCAAGAAAGAGCCCTTGTCCTATGAAGATTCCAGACCCCCCCTTGGGGGGGCTGGGGGGCTTTCTTTCCAGGCCATTTTCTGCATCGATGAAAGAGAAGATTCTATTCGCAGGCATATCGAAGCGGTTGACAGGAATTGCGAAACATTTGGCGCTCCTGGTTTTTTTGGCGTGGAATTTTATTTTCAACAAGAGGGCAGTAAGTTTTATGATAAGCTTTGCCCTGCCCCTGTTACTCCAAAATATCTTATCAAGGAGTATGAAGCAAAAATGCCGCAAAAAGGAGAGCCGCTATATACCAAGCATACGCATGGCTTTTTGACTGGATTTGCTTTAAGCATCACTTTTGGTTTCTGGGCCTTTGTGCAAACAATACTCAATTTGTTTAAACCAAAGATGAGCCCTGCAATTTCCAATGCTTATGGACATATGGACCGGCAATCATCCCTTACCATCGTCAATAAAGATCCGAATGATATTGAAAATGGTTTGCAGATCGGTTATACGATTGATGAAATGACTGCAAGGGCAGAAGGTTTTTTAAGAGGTATGGGCCTGGTCAAAAATTTTGCTCCTATCGTTTATATTGTTGCACATGGCAGCAGCAGCGCTAACAACCCACATCATGGTGCACATGATTGCGGCGCCTGCAGTGGAAGACCCGGCGCCACCAATGCAAGAGTGCAGGCTTTTATTCTCAATCATGAGGGCGTAAGAGAAAAACTCAGTGCAAAAGGCATCTCTATTCCATCCGCCACGCAATTCGTAGGCTGCATGCATGATACAGCCGCAGATGTTATCGGTTATTATGATGAAAAAGGATTGAATGAACAGAATAGCGAGCGGCACCATATCAACAGGCAGAATTTTGAAACAGCTTTAAACCTGAATGCAAAAGAAAGAAGCCGTCGCTTTGCTTCTATTAATACTAAACAGGAGCTTGAGCAGGTTCGCAAAGCAATACACAATAGATCCGTTTCTTTATTTGAGCCAAGACCTGAATTAGGACATGGCACGAATACGCTGGCCATAATCGGAAGAAGAAACATTACCAAGGCGTTATTTTTAGACCGCCGCGCCTTTCTCAATAGCTACGACTGGGCAACCGACGCCGATGGGGCAATTCTCTCAGCAGTGATGCGACCCATTGGCTTGGTTTGCGGCGGGATAAATCTCGAATATTATTTTTCAAGAGTTGACAACATTAAAATGGGTGCGGGCACCAAGCTACCGCATAATGTGATGGGTTTGTATGGCGTGGCCAATAGCAGCGATGGTGATCTTCGACCGGGTCTGCCCTGGCAAATGATCGAAGTGCATGACCCGGTTCGTTTGCTGGTGATAGTTGAACACAGACCTGAGATCGTTCTCAAAGCCATTCAATCTTCACCCGAAGTATTTGAATGGTATAAAAACGAGTGGGTGCATATCGCAGCGCTTCACCCTGGAGAAAAACAATTCTATTATTTCAGGAACGGGGCGTTTGAAAAATATGATCCGATCACTTCGGCTGATGAAATAAAAACCATTCACAATATGGAAGAATTTATTGAAGGCGCAAGAGAGATGGAGACCAATCATATTGTGCATGCTACAGAAGAAAACCTGCCGGTGTATTTACTTGATAAATGAACTTCATTATGAATAACATACTGGAACAATCATTAAGTCTTTTCATCTTTATTCCACTGCTGGCTTTTTTTGCTACGTTGTTCTGGAAAAATAAGCAAGAGAGACCGATCGCCTCGATCGTACTCATTACTAAAGCACTTTACATTACCCTTTCAGTGGGCTATGCCGTATTGTGGTTGCTTAACGGATTTGAGCCGGTCAGCGAAAGATTAATTACACTTTATGAAACTAATGAGTTCGTTTTTGCCATCCAGTTTTATTATGATCACATAACAGCCGTATATAGTATCACAGGAGCCGTTTTGTTTTTTCTTGTTTGCACATTCAGTCGCTACTATATGCACCGTGATGAAGGGTTCAAACGTTTTTTTAATACTATCCTGTTTTTTGCATTAGGCTATAACCTTATTATTTTCTCCGGCAATTTTGAAACACTGTTTCTTGGTTGGGAAACCATTGGCTTATCGTCGTTCCTACTGATCGCTTTTTATCGCAACCGTTATTTGCCTGTGAAGAACGGGTTCAAAGTATTGTCCATTTACCGTCTTAGTGATATTGCCATCATCTTAGCCATGTGGATGATGCATCACCTCACACACCAGAATATCAGCTTTACAGAACTCAGCACGGCCAAAGCAATGGCAATACAGTTTGAGCATGGTGATATGGCATTGTTCATTACTATCATGATCGTGTTGGCAGCTGTAGCGAAATCCGCACAACTGCCATTCACTTCCTGGTTGCCAAGAGCCATGGAAGGTCCCACTTCATCAAGCGCTATTTTCTATGGTTCCCTGTCGGTACATATTGGCGTATTCTTATTGCTACGTACCTATCCTTTCTGGAACGAGATGCCGGGAGTTAAGATCGCTATCATCGTTATTGGTGCGCTGACGGGAATAATAGCCACACTGATCGCAAGAGTGCAACCAACGGTAAAAACACAGATAGCGTATTCATCGGCGGCTCAGATAGGAATTATTTTTATTGAAGTGGCGCTGGGATTTCACCTATTGGCATTGATACATTTTGCCGGTAATGCATTCTTAAGAACTTATCAATTACTGGTTTCGCCATCTGTATTGAACTATTTGGTGCATCACCAGTATTTTCATTATCATCCTCAACAGGAAAAACCTGTTGGAAAACTAAGAGCTGCTTTATATGTTCTCGGTATCAAGGAGTGGAACATGGATGATCTTTTATATCGTTATGTATGGACGCCATTCAAGTCGATAGGAAAACAGTTTAGGTTTTTGGAAACTGCAGCAGGCAAATTGTTGATTGGGCTGGTTGCTATCCTGATCGCATATCCGCTTATAGCAAAGCCGGCTTTTTTGGAATCGATTGAGCCAGTGTTACCGATCATCAGTGTTGCATTTGCATTAGCGCTGATCCTCTATTCATTCACCAGCAGGAATTCTGCTAAAACAGCCTGGGAGTATTTGCTGGTTGCGCATTTCTTTATCATTGCAGGCATACTGGCAAATGCCAGGGATGTGGCCACCGCCCAAATAATCATGTATGGAAGCGGGGTGCTGTTAACCGGTGTAATGGGCTATCTATGTCTTCAAAAGATCTATACTATTGACAGGGATATCAATCTTAACCAATATCATGGATATGTGTATGAGCAACGATATACCGGTTTGCTATTCTTGATATCTGCGATCGGCATGTTGGGTTTCCCGGTAACGGCAGCTTTTATCGGTATCGATGTTTTCTTTACGCATATCGGTGCGGGGCAAATTGCGTTGATCGTATTGACGGCATTATGTTTCCTGTTTATAGAATTAGCAGCTATCCGTATCTATTGCCGCATATTCTTAGGCTTGCATAAAAAGTTAGATCATCCCGTGGCGTTTCGTTCTTCATAAGCTTTGGCATACGGCTGCCACAGCTCTGGGTATTGAACACTGAACATTTCCCCTATTGCTATAGCTCTGTCGAATCTTCCGGCAGCTGATCATATTCGCCTTTTAGTGCATACCAGCCAAAGATCATGAGGCCGATGGCGATGGGTGTGAAGATGGCGATGATAATGATCCAGATGATTGGATTGTTGATGTCTTTTTTTCCATGTGGATCAATATTCTCAATAGCGCCGCTTACAAGAAAATAAATAAACACGGGGCCGAGTAAAAGCCAAATAACTCCCAATATCTTTTTAATATTATTCATATTGCTACGCTTTAGTCTTCAACATTTGTGTCGATCTTGTTTCGTAAATAAATAGTGCCGATCACAAGGCATAATGCTGCAACAGCGATCGGGTACCACAAACCCACCAATGGATCTTTTGGAAATGAAGTGGTGAGTAACAAACCGATAAAAGGAACCAATCCTCCAAATACGCCATTGCCGATATGATACGGTAAGCTCATCGACGTGTAACGGATCTTTGTTGGGAACATTTCTACAAGGAAAGCGGCGATCGGACCATAGACCATAGTAACGTATAATATTAGCAGAAAAACCAGGAAGACAAATTTTAGGTATAAATCTGGCCCCAGTTTCTTATTAATGACTGTTAATTTAGAATGGCCTGTTTTTTTAGATTGATCTGAATAGATGGTGTCGGTTTTCTGTGTGAAATATTTTATACCAGTATGAATATTTTTGTGTGGCGTTGTTGATGTAATAACCGAGTCATTGTTGTCGGTGACATGTATTTTTAATACAGCTGGAAGTGGATTTTTCTCATGTGGTGTTGCTTCAACAGTTGTATCTTTTAAAAATGTATTGAATATCGGCCTATAAGTGACTATCCCCAATAACATCCCCGCCATCATGATCCACTTCCTCCCGATCTTATCACTCAGCCATCCGAAAAATAAAAAGAAAGGCGTAGCAAAAGCAATGGCCCATAGCATAATAGTGCGGCTCTGCTCAAATTCTATCTTGCAACTGTTCTCCAAAAAACTTTGCGCATAGAACTGGCCCGTGTACCAGATCACTCCCTGCCCCATCACTGCTCCAAACAAAGCGAGCAGCACCATTTTAAAATTCGCTTTATGCGAAAA
>DASVNY010000138.1:0-7760 GCA_036383615.1 Chitinophagaceae bacterium | reverse complement strand
ATTTTTTCGATAATTCATAAAATTCCCGCCACAAATCAGGGTTCTTTTTGCCACCTTTAAAGTTGGTTTTAATCCAGTTTTTCAGCCAGCCTTCTTCCCAGGCTTTTACTACATATTGGCTATCGGAATAAATAGTAATATTCACCCCTTCTTTCTTCAATGCTCTTAACCCGGCAATGCAGGCCATCAGCTCCATACGGTTATTGGTAGTATGCTTATATCCCTGCGATAATTCCTTACGATGTTCGCCACTCATTAAAATAACCCCATAACCACCCCGTCCGGGATTACCTCTTGCAGAGCCATCTGTATATATTGTAATGATTGAATTCAATGGATTAGTTTTTAGTTTAGGTTTATCGTTTATAGTTATCGTGCAAATGCAAGGTTCCTTCCACTTTCCGAAAACCAACATGAAACTATAAACTATAAACAATAAACCATACGTTTTTACACCTGGAAAACACCGTTTTTTAACGCCTGAATTTCCGCGTTATGATCAGCAGCAGCGATACCTTCCGATATCAGCTTTCTTGTTTCAAGCGGATCAATGATCGCATCCACCCATAAACGGGCGGCGGCATAATAAGGAGAAGTTTGCTTATCATATTTTCCTTTGATCTCGCTTAGCAGTTTTTGTTCATCTTCTGCACTTACTGTTTTTCCCTTCGCTTTTTGTGAAGCAATTTCTATCTGTAATAAAGTTTTGGCCGCTGAATCACCACTCATAACAGCCAGCTTTGCCGAGGGCCATGCATAAATAAATCGCGGATCATAAGCTTTGCCACACATCGCATAGTTGCCGGCCCCATAACTGTTGCCGACAATGATGGTTATTTTCGGAACAACTGAATTGGCCACCGCATTCACCATCTTGGCGCCGTCTTTTATGATACCCGCATGTTCGCTGCGACTTCCTACCATAAAACCTGTCACATCCTGTAAGAACAGCAATGGAATTTTCTTTTGGTTACAGTTCAGGATAAATCTCGCTGCTTTATCAGCGCTGTCATTATAGATCACACCACCCATTTGCATCTCCGTATCTGACCGTCCCGGTCTGATACTCTTCTTCGCCTTCACTACCAACCGCTGATTTGCAACGATCCCAACGGCCCATCCATCAATTCGCCCATACCCGCAAATAATAGTCTTACCGTAATCTTCTTTGAATTGGTCAAACGCTGAATCGTCAACAATCCGTTCGATCACTTCCAGCATATCATAAGGCTTGCCATCCGATGGAAAAATGCCATAAAGTTCTTCTGCTTTTTTAACAGGCGCTTTTGCGGCAATACGATCAAAACCGGCTTTGGGTTTTTCACCCAGCATGCTCATCATCTTTTTGACATGATCCATGCATTCCTGTTCCGTTTTGAATTTATAATCGGCAATGCCGCTTATCTCTGTATGCGTTACGGCGCCACCCAGCGTTTCGTTATCTATATCTTCTCCAATAGCGGCTTTTACTAAATATGGGCCGGCAAGATAAATGGAGCCATTGCCTTCAACCATCAGTGTTTCATCACTCATGATAGGCAAATAAGCGCCACCAGCCACACAAGCGCCCATCACCGCAGCGATCTGCGTGATACCCATTCCGCTTATTCTTGCATTGTTACGAAAGATGCGACCAAAATGTTCTTTGTCGGGAAATATCTCATCCTGCATGGGCAGAAAAACACCGGCACTGTCAACGAGGTAAATGATCGGCAAGTGATTTTCCATTGCGATCTCCTGCAAACGGAGATTCTTTTTACCAGTTATAGGAAACCAGGCGCCAGCCTTAACGGTTTGATCATTGGCAACGATGATACATTGCCTGCCGCTTACATAACCCAGCCCGGCCACTGTGCCACCGGCGGGGCATCCACCTTGCTCAGCATACATTTCATAACCGGCAAAAGCACCGATCTCGATAAAGGGTTTATCCTTGTCGGTGAGATAATCTATGCGCTCTCTTGGAGTGAGTTTATTTTTTTCTCTTTGCTTTTCGATGGCTTTCTTGCCACCGCCTTCATATATCTTTTCCAATCGCTGACGCATAGTGCTCAACGATTGTTTCATCACATCCTCATTCTTATTAAACTCCAGGTTCATGGGTTGCTTTCGTTATGAAGCAAAGATAGGAGTCATGCCCTAAAAGAAGCCTGGCAGGAATGAGTGAGTGTAAACTAAGCTTCTATCATATCCATCAATGGCGCTTTAGTTATAATACTCGGCTCCTTTACAATATCCGTTTCCCGGAAATTGAAATTGCTTAATGCCGGGTGCGACAATACAGAAGCTACCAATGGGCTTGCTTTAAAATTTTCCAATGCCTCCTGGCTGTTAAAAAGATAAACGGCCCCGCCCTCACTTTTTTCTTCATCCACCAGCCATATCTTCCAGATACAACCCGCCACTTCGGCAAAGGGTTGGGCCACGTTTGAAAGCAGCGCTTTAAATTCATCAGCCGGCATGCTGTAATTGAATTTTGTGATCAGGATCTTTTGAGACATATAAAACGATTTAGCAGTGAGTAATAAAGGCAGGATCAAAAACGAGCCCTGGCGGCAGCTCTATAAGTTGGATATCCTAAGTTCCGAAAAAAATACGGCAAATCACGATTCTTTATCTTCTCTTTCTACAGAAATACTGCACTCAACTACCAATGCAGCGATAGCCCCCACTGCAGCCAGTACTGGCGCTAATACAGCACCTACTACACCCACTGTTAATGGAAATGACATGATCTCTTTGCCTGATTTATCATGGATAGTGATCTTCCTCACATTTCCTTCCTGTATCAATTCCTTGATCTTATTGAGCAATTGTTCGCCCTTTACGGTAAATGTTTCTTTAAATGTGTTTGCCATAAATCTCTTTTAAGAACAATATCATTGTTGTAATAAAGGTACCAGTTACGATAAAAAGGAACGGGCATACTGTGATGCCCGCCCGTTTATTGACCCGCTAACTGCAAACTATTTGCGCTTAAAGAAATAACCAACTGTCAACCCAATACCCCTGTTACGATAAGTGTTGTCATTATCTCTTTCAATATTAGCCAGGCCGTGCTGGTAACCAACCTGGATATAGATACCATTCTTTAATTGTAAACCTGCCAATGCAGATAACCCATAATCAAATCGCTCAAGATCCGCGCCGCCATCTTCAACACTCTTGAAAGGATTTAATTTTTCGATCACATCATAACCACCATCGTCTGTATAGTGCCACATGGTGAATTTAGCTTCACCACCGAATCCATATCCTGCATAGCCACCCAACCCGGCATACAGCATATTACTGCCTGCTTTTGTTTTATAAATAGCATGCACCGGCAATTGGATATAATTCAACCTCGTTCTCACCGTGGAGCTGCCAAACTCATCTTCAGAGTATTTCGCCGTTACACCCAATTGCGAAAATCCAAGACCTGCACGGATCGCAAAACGTTTTGAAAAATCATACTGAGCTACAAAAGCCGCAGATGGGCGAACCTGTACATCCTTGTTAAAATCAAGATCGTACTTACTCTTTACTGTTGCTGAGGTTATACTCCCGGTGGCTTCCACGCCCAATGACAGCTGGGCAAAAATGGCGGCGGAAAATAAAATGCCGCTCATAAGAAAAATGAACTTCTTCATGACTGATAAGGTTTAGGTTTTAAAAAATAATGACCCAAAGAAAGAGCTGTTTCGAAAAAAAGAGAAACCCATCCGGTATGTATTGAGAAAAATCAGGATGGGATGCCGGAACATAAAAACCGGGTGGCATATTATTTAATATCAAAATGAATTATCTGGCATGAATTTTTTACCGGTATTCTAAAACAACCAATGAGCAAGGCAAGTAAAAAGGACCCGGCTAAGAGCCGCCCGCAAAACAAGTCCTCTTCCGTAAAGGCTCTGCGTGACAAGCATTTGAAGGATAAAGATCATATCATCACTGATGAAGATCTGAAAAGCCTGGATGTGAACACAACCAGGGAGGATACCGAAACTTCCCATGTTCCCGATCTTCCGGAAGATAAAGACAGGCCAAAAGATGAGGATAAAGACCCCAAAAGAGTGACTCCCTGGGATGTAATTGAGTGAGCAATTGAAAGTTGAACATTGAGTATCGAAAATTGAGCATTTCTATAATCATACTAAAATGTTCACTACTCAACGAATAATTTTCAATATTCAATTATGTTGCAGGACTCAGCACCACTATTTCTTTTTCAGGGAAAAGTTTATTCATTGCTTTTTCTGCAAGGCCAACAAATGGCAAAAAGATAATCACCCCGATTGCATTAAATAACATATGTGCATTGGCTACCTGTTGCTCGATATGCGCATTGCCGGAAACGAATTGTATAAAGCGCACAAACAATGGGAAAAAGAGCAGCCCGAGAAAGATCGTACAGATATTAAAGAACAAATGAAACATTCCTGTTTTTAAAGCCTGCCTGTTTGATCTCACTGTAGCGAGCAATGTATCTGCACAAGTGCCTAATTCGGCACCCAGCATAACCGCCACGCCAGCCGATAAGGACAGTAACCCTTTTTTAGCTAAGGTTATGACCATTCCTACCGTTGCAGAAGAGGATTGAATAATAAGCGTGACCAATGCACCTGTTCCCGCACCCGTGTAAGGATTTTCCAGTTTTTCCATCCACGCCATGAATTGAGGATGATCCCTGAGCGGCACAACAGCTCTTTCCATTGTATAAAGTCCGAAAAAGAGAATACCAAAATAAATGACCGCTTTACCAGTTTTTGAGATCACCTCAGTTTTAGCAAAAAATACCAGCAACATGCCAATGAATATGGGAATAGGAGAGAACTTGCCAATATCCAATGCGATCACCTGGCTGCTGAATGTGGTGCCGATATTTGCACCCAATACAATACCAATAGCTTGTTTAAAGGTTAGCACTTTTGCATTTACCAGCACAATGGCCATGATGATAACAGCCGAGGAAGAATCAAGTATCAGCGTTAAAACAATGCCGGTGAGAATACCTGTAAAAACATTGTGAGTGAAGCGGGCAAGCAGGAGCTTTGTTCTTTCACCCATTATGTCTTTCAATACGTCGGCCATGTGGGCAACGGCATATAAAAAAAGTCCGAGCCCGCCGAGGATCAGGAGGATGGTGTCCATAACGGGTTAAGATAATACCCTTATGTTACCTGAATATTATCTTATTGTTTCCTCCTTCTTTTCCTGCTAAATTTTTATCGGTATATTATTGTCTCGCAACGACGCAAAGCCGCCACGATTAAACATTAGGAATATCTTTCTTTGCGACGTAGCGCCGTTGCGAGATACTTATTTCTTGTTTTAGGTCGCAACATGCGGGGATCACGCATCACGGCCATTAAAATCAAAAGGGTCCTTGTTTTTGCAAGGGCCCTCAATCTTATTCTTAATTATTACCGGGAAATAATGCTTCTCAGCTTATCGACACTCTCCATCTTTTCATATTTGATAGGTATCTCTTTTGAGAATCCTGTTTTCGTAAGTCGCGCTGTTCCCTCAATGCGGATCTTCACTTCCTTCTTTTTGTAAATATCGTTCTGATTTTTGATGGCGCTGATATTATCGAGTTTGAGAATAGCAGGAATGATAAATTCTCTTCTTTTTTTCACCGCTACTTTTTCAGCCAGTTCAAAACGGCCGAAATAGCTATCATCAATATATACATCACCTCTTGCTGATGACAGGGTAACATTAAAGTTGTTAGGGTTATAATAAACAAGATCGGCCCCGGCTTTAGATTGAAGCAGGCCTACATCAACCAGGCGAACATTTTGAACATCCCTGAATTCAGGCTCCTGTACATCTTTATACGCTTTACAGGAAACAAGAAATAACGCTGCAATTGATAGTGTAGATATAAGGTATTTCATAACGAGTGGTTTAAAGTTACAAATAAAAAGTACTGCTATCATCTTTAAGTATCAGGCCAGAATCTGTTAATGAATGGTGAAGGGGATTGCCACTAAAGGCAAAGATGTGAAAGAATAGTTATTGATCGGGGCATCCCAATAATTTGATTCAGTATTTTTATGAATAAACAGATAACATGAAACGATATGTAGCCATGCTAAGAACCGATGCAGATGATCGTGATATTACAGAGACAGCACTTAAGGAAACAGGGATTGATGTGCCACTACGATTTATCGCCGACATGGATGAGCTTGAAAGCATAATCAAAGAATCCGGAGAACCGTCATTGGTGCTATTAAATGACAATGATGCAGCTCATAAAGGGTATGAAAAGATCGTGCAATTAAAATCGAATGACTTGTATAGCCATATTCCTTTAATAGTGCTCGCTGAAGTTTCTACCGATGAGTATGTGAAGAAATGTTACAAAGCCGGCGCGAATAGTTTTATTACCAAACCTTCTACAATTGCGGCAACCAATAAAAAGATATCAGGCTTTTTTGATTATTGGTTCAATGTGGCTGAACTGTGATCATTTTTTACCTGCTTTGCTAACAAGCCATAAGATCAGGCCCACGATCACCACAACGATCAGGATGCCAAACCACACGCCGACCTTGAATATTCCTTCAACAACCGCGCAACCCTGAAGCGATACCGCCAGGATGAACAGCGCCAATATGGAGTAGATCTTTGTCATGGATATTTTTTTCATTTGAAAAATAAGAAAACACCAGCCGGAACTGATGTTTTCTGAATAGTTAGAAATAGCCCGGGCTATTTGTTCTTTTCTTTTGTCTTTTCGCCGTCAACCTTACTTGTTTTCTTTATCACTCTTCCATTTTCATCTACAAGTAATTTAGCTTTATCAGCTCCTTTTTCCAGCTTGATCTCATAGGCCGTACGATCCTTATCATTCTCCCTCGAAACTGATGTAATAGTATAGCCAGGGAAATTGCTGGTAACAGCTTTGGAAACAGCAGCAGGCAAACTACTGTGATTGGTAATTTCGGAAGATGTGCCTATCCAATTATTATTTTCATCATACCATGTCCAATACTCTACACCATCATCTGTGTAGGTTACCCAATAATCAGCCGTATCCATCACAGGCCAACCGGCCCATGTCCAGTCAAAACGATCAACCGGTTCATACCTTTTCCAGGTAATACTAGCGGCAGCAGGGTAGCGGGTTTTAAAAGCTGTTTGTGTAGGCTCTGGCACAACTACAGTAACATTTGTTGGTGTGTTGTCGGGAGGAGGCGCAACTGTAACGACAGTGTCTTTGTCATTATCCTTATTTGAGGAATTTTCTCCACAAGATGCAAAAAGGGCGGCACAAATAACTGCAATCAAGCAATTCTTAAGTTTCATAATCCTGGTTTTAAAGTTTATAAAGCATTATGCGGATATTAACTTTAAATTATTATGCCAGAAATGAGAGATCAGGAGAAACTAAACATCGGATTCGTTGAAGGAAAGTAGTATGCTTGAAATTTTTACTTCAACTTTTCGGCAAACAACGCCGGCTTTTTCAAGCATAAGGCGGGAAGCTTTGAAAGAATCTGTTCCGGAATATTTGTTTGACAAATAGATCACTTCTTTTATGCCCGATTGAATGATCGCTTTTGAACATTCATTGCAGGGAAATAAAGCAGTATAGATTTTACAGCCTTGCAGCTCCATACCGATATTATTGAGTATGGCATTTAGTTCTGCGTGACAGACATAAGGATATTTTGTGTTAAGCAGTTCTCCTTCTTTTTCCCATGGAAATTCATCATCATCACAACCGATAGGAAGACCATTGTAACCGGCGCCAACAATTTTATTCT
>DASVNY010000137.1:0-4217 GCA_036383615.1 Chitinophagaceae bacterium | reverse complement strand
ATATGAACGAAGTTGTTTTTTATATGATCAGCGATCGTGGGCAATGAACCCATTTGCATCAGTACGGCCCCATCCCCATCCAGCATGACCGCTTTCTTATCACTATACATTTTTATTCCCAATGCAATATGATTCGCATGTCCCATTGCTCCTGCACTTAATAAATACCTGCTGATCTTTTTCCCGGCTGCAAGATTTTGTTCATAAAACTCCCGCCCCGTTTTTCCTGTTGTGCAAATCACTGTTTCATCTCCTTCCAGGGCGGCAATTATTTTTTTGATCACCTCCTCTCTCACTAAAGAATAGTCATCCGCTTGCGTCTTTCCTTTATAACTATCAAATACATTTTCCGGAACAAGCAATGCAACGGGTCGTTGTTCTTTTACCGCCTGCTCTGCAGCGGCACTGATCGTTTTAAAAGAAGAAAGTTCATCTTCATCAATATGATAAACCGGCACTTCCAATGCCTCCAGCAGTTGAATAGTTATTCTTCCCATTTTTGAATGCTGTGGTTCGTCATTAACGCCGGGTCTTCCGCGCCAGCCTATCATTAATAACATCGGCACTGAATACATTTCTTTATCCGCAAGTGATGTCAGTGGGTTAACCGTGTTTCCCAATCCAGAGTTTTGCAAATACACAAGGGGAAGTTTGCCTGTAGCAAAAAAATAACCCGATGCTAATCCAATAGCCAATCCTTCATTTGCCGTAATAACATGCCCCGGTTTCTCCGCGTGATCCTGCAGGTATTTTAAAAAATCTTTTAGCAAAGAATCAGGAACACCTGCAAAAAAATCAATCCCATTCTCACGAAGGAAATCATATAATCGTCCCGGCGAGATCATAATTGCGAAGGGATTAGTTGAAGCAATTCACTTACCGGCATAAGGGTCTTTTCTGCTTCTTTACTACGATTGTGTTTCAGTATAGATTCGGCCGTAGCCTGCATAGCAGGATATGCGCTGCGCAAAAGATGATTGGCATACACAACAATATTAAAACCGGCGCCTTCCAATTGCTGCCAGCTAAGATCATTATAGGTTGTCGGAACCGATACCAAAGGAACCTTATTCTCAAAACCAGAATAGGCTTTGGCAAATTGCAATATCTCTGAAGGGTCGGCTGATTTACTATGTATCATGATACCATCCACTCCCGCTTCGATATAAGCTTTGGCTCTTTTCAACGCATCTTCTACCGGTTTGCCCAACACAAGGCTTTCTATTCGGGCAATGATCATAAAATCTTTTGTCACACAACTTTTCTTGCCCGCTTTTATTTTTTCGGAGAAAGATTCAATACTATCCTGTTCCTGGGATGACTGCTCTTCAAGTAAAGAATTTTTCTTCAGCCCAATTTTATCTTCAATAACAATAGCTGAAATTCCCAACCGCTCCAATGAGCGTACAGTAAAAACAAAATGCTCCGTTTTACCACCTGTGTCACCATCAAATATCACGGGCTTGGTGGTCACTTCCAGTATATCATGCAGGGTTTGCAAACGGGATGTCAGGTCAACTGCTTCAATATCGGGTTTGCCTTTCGCCATCGAATCAGTGAGGCTACTGATCCACATCGCATCAAATTCATGATGCATTCCCTTTTCATCCATTAGGGAAGTGTTCTCAACGATCAAACCGCTTAATCCATTATGTGCCTCAAGCACACGCATGCACGGCTTAACAGAGAGTATTCTTTTTAATCGCTTTAGCCTATTCTCAGCGGTGATGCCTGCTTCCTTAATTGCTTTTTGGATACTTGTCGAACTGATACCACCGGTATAGGCTACTTCCACCAGTTCCCCACCCCATTCCTTTAATGTATCGACCACTTTTTGACGGGTTGATTGCTGCACTCCTGTTTTCCAATCATCGCCATGCACCACGTAATGTGGCTTCAATTTCCTGAGATTGGTTGAGTAGTCAAGCGTTTCCTGCGCAACCACCTCGCTTACACCGGCTATATTTTCAACAATGATCTTTCTTTGCTCATAGCTCAAATAAGGAACTCTTTTGTAGCTGGCGATCGCCTTATCAGTAAGCAAGCCGATAATAACACGACCCAGCTTTTTTCCTTCATTGATCACATTCAAATGACCCGGGTGAATCAGATCGGCACTCATGCCTATATAGACTATTTTCTCCATAATAACCGGGGCTGAAATTACTCTTTTATTGCTTACAGCAGCACTAAATAAAAGCCTCCATTTTACGATCCTTCAGTAGATTTGGGCTTTTATCATCAATCTGTATATGAGCCGGCATCTGAGAAATCCTTATTTTCTTTTTTTACTGCCTCTATTCTTTGTTTTACATGTTTGCACCGAAAATCCGGGACTTATTTCATTCAGGTTTGGCTTCTTTATTTTTTTGGAGTTTAGCATTATCGCTTTACTGATCAGTTTCCTTTTCCGGTTTATTGTTAAAGACATCCGTAAAGCCGCATTGATAGGTTTCTTTATTATTGCCTTTGATATTTTTTTTGGAAGCTTCCAGGATTTTCTGCTGAAACATTTCGCCAGCAACTTTTTCGTAAGGTATATTTTTATCCTGCCGGCTACGCTTGTCGTTATCATCCTTCTAACAATATATTTAAAAAGAACAAAGAAGAATTTTTACCAGGCCTGCCTTTTCCTCAACCTATTGTTTATCGTCCTTATTGCAATGGACCTTGTCAAGCTGTTTTCCTTTTCGCTGGAAAAGAAAGAACCTCCTTTTACAGATATCAGCAACCAGTTCATTAAATGCGACACCTGCTCAAAACCGGACATCTATATGATCATTACAGATGGTTATGCCGGTGACACCGTGCTGAAAAGCTATTTCAATTACGACAATTCAGCTTTCAAATCTTCCTTGCAACAAAGAGGATTTCATGTAATCAATAATCCCCGATCCAATTATAATTTCACCGTCTATACAATAGCTTCGATGTTTAGCATGGATTATATCCAAAATATGGATAAGCATAAGATGGTGACGCAGCAGGATATTTATTTAACAAGAGACATCATCAAGAAAAATAATTTTACTGAGTTTCTATATTCAAATGGCTATACAATAGAAAACAACTCATTTATGAGTCCCGGTGGAACTGAAAACAGGATCCGGTTATATTATTTTCCTCCTAAAAGAGGTTTATTCACCTCCCAAACCTTTGTAAACAGGTTCACCCGGAATATCGGCTATCACTTCCCTTTTTATTCGGACCTCTATTACCGTTATATCAAAAATGAAGAATACAATAACCGCTTAATGGATAGCTTGACAAGAAAAGCGGCCGCAACTAAAAGCGAACATCCAAGATTTATCTTTTCTCACCTGATCATGCCACATCACCCCTATTATTATGATAGTCTTGGCAACAGGAACCCTTATGTTGATTCGCGGAGAGATGTCGAGGACGGCAAAAAAGACTATATTCAGTATCTTACTTATTGTAACAAGCGATTGCTTGATCTTGTGGATACAATAATTTCATCGTCACAAAAACCACCGATCATAATTCTCATGAGCGATCATGGCTACAGAAGATTTTATGATAAAAAGTATAATGATTTTCAATTCATGACACTGAACACTGTCCTTTTCCCGAACCGGAACTATTCAGGATTTTACGATGGCATGTCAAACGTTAACCAGCTTCGAGTCCTGTTAAATTCGCAATTCGGACAAAAATTGCCGCTATTAAAAGATAGTACCAGCTTATTTATTGAGCCATAGACAAACATTATAATGACAGGCTTCCTGCACACATTGAAAAAATTGCTTTCCACCAGGTACGCTTCTTTATTAATAATCCTGTTTGCTATAGCCGGTCGCATCATCCAGCTCATTTACTTTTTCAATATACGCCTCGATGCTTCCCACCAGGTGATCGCCACAAAAAATCTTGTCAATGGTCATGGCATCAGCATGACCAAAGCCTATGCGAGCGACATTTCTGCTACCGTTTATGAACCATTGATCAACTGGCCACCGGGATATTCTTTATTACAGGCTCCATTTTATGCATTATTTGGTGGGGATTATGTTGCTGCCGGGCTTGTGCTGGGAATACTCGCAGCCGTTATATTATTATTAGTATCCCGCAGCATTTTAAAATTGCTTGATCTTCCTCTTTATCTTATCAATATTTCGACATTAATAGCCGGTTTCTTTATCTATTATTTTTATTTTATTGCCAGATCCGATGCTATCGCGATCAGCCTGGTGATG
>DASVNY010000136.1:0-2616 GCA_036383615.1 Chitinophagaceae bacterium | reverse complement strand
TCTCCAATGGATTCAATATTTGCACAGCAGTTCAGCCCGGCAAGAACAGCACCGAGCCCTGACGCCGGCAGCATTGATTGGTTGTTATTAAAACCAAAAGCAGGTACAACTCCTACAGGCATTTTTGCTGACGTAGATTATATTCAGCGTATCGCAACAAAAGGCGGCAAAGCTCCACTTACCGCACCTGCCAGTATTAACGAGACAGTGGATGTGAAGTATAAAACTGTTTATCGCTTCACAAAGATCAACCCGTAATTATTTTCTGATACTTTAAACCATAAACCTTATCATCATGACAACATCTTTTAAGATGAACAGGCATTCTATTGCCTCCTTATTTATCGCGACAATTGTAAGCTCAATTGTTATGACCTCTTGCCAGAAAGCCAACGATCAAATTGCTGACAACAGTATTAACCAAAGAGGTAAGCCCACTGCCTACTCATCCGATGTGCTGGACAAATGGATGACGATGCAATTGAGATTAATGCGCAATGCGACAGGCATTCCCAACCACGGTTTTTCAAGACCTTTTGGGTATGCAGGTATAGCAGCTTTTGAAGCTTTAAAGCCCGCAATGAGTAATCAAACTGCTCAATGGTCGAATAAATGGAACGGTCTTCCGGATCTGTCAACTAATTATCCGGTCAAGAGATTTTATTTGCCGCAGAATGTAAATGCTGCGATGGCAGCTATCAACAAAGCCATGTTCCCTAATGCAAGCGCTGCGGATAAAGCCGCTATTGATTCATTGGAGCTGGCATTGAAGAATGAATTTTTAGTCAGTGAGTCTGCAGAGGTAATTGCTACTTCTACTCAATATGGACAGGAGATCGCTTCATCCGTATTCAGCTGGGCAGATGCAGATGGGTATAAAGATGCAAACGCGCCTTATACAATACCAGTTGGCACCGGCTTGTGGAAGCCAACACCTCCTTCCTTTGCAAATCCTGCCACACCTTATTGGGGAAATAACAGGACGATGGTGAAGGGCAGCATCAATAATTGCCAGGTTGACTTCAGCGTTAACTATTCAACTGAACCTTCTTCTGCATTTTATCAATCAGTAAAAGAAGTTCATGATGCGTCGTTGCTGTTGACTGACGATCAAAAAACAATGGCAAATTTTTGGAAAGATGTGCCTGGTGTTTCATCACCCGGTCATTGGTTGAGCATTTTACAACAAGTGATCAAACAAACAGGAACGGGTTTGGAGAAAGCAGCGTTGGCTTATGCACTCACAGGTGCTGCCTGCAACGATGCCTTGATCGTTTGTTTTAAAGACAAATACAGGAATAATGTTGTTCGCCCGGTTACTTATATAAGAGAAGTGATGGGGCAGTCAACATGGAATTCTTTTATCGGCACACCGGCCCACCCGGAATTTCCATCAGCACATTCATCACTTTCAGGCGCGTCAGCGTTTGTATTGGAAAATTTATTTAATGGTGTTGGCAGCTTTACCGATCATACGTATGATTATTTGAATTATGGGCCAAGAACCTATTCTTCCTTCTATGCAATAGCAGAAGAAGCGGGGCTGTCAAGGTTCTATGCCGGGATACATTATAAAATGAGTATTAGCTCGGGATTGTACCAGGGGTATAAAGTGACCAGCAATATTTTTTCTAAAACTTCAGTTCTGGATCAGGTAAAGCAATCTAAATAGGAATTCAATCGACGAAGCACCTTAAGCATTTATTTGGGGAAGCAAGAAAAGGAAACAGTTGATCCGGGTTTCTGAATAGTGTGGCAATGTGGAAGCGGCTGCCTGGTTTTCCGGGCAGTCGTTTCATTTAATCTAAAAACCGTTCTTTTAATTCGGGGGTCGGTATCATGCATTCTTCTCTCTTGCCATACCATTTATAACGGTTCCTGGCTATCCAATTATATACCGCATCCCTAACGAAACGAGGAAAGATCATCAATGCATATAATAGCTTCCACTTGCCTCCTAATTTTTTCAGCATCCTTAACCCGCCTGTTGAGCGGGTATAGGCCTGATTATTTTCTACAAGGATAAATGAGTTGATCTCGTTTGTTGGTAAACCGAATTGTTGAAGCAATTCATGTCCTTTTTTTCCCTGTAATGACGCGAAGCGAAACTGTTTTTTTTTATCTCTTTTGATGATGAATTGAACAGCGCGATTGCAGAGATTGCAGACGCCATCAAAGAGTACAATAGGATTTGCTTTTGGCTCGGTCAAGGATTTCTAATTAGGCAACAAAGGTAGCAAGCATTTAATTTCCTGGTGGTATGTCATCCGATAGCAATCGGGTTTTAGATTTTGGGCAGTATTTGGCCCAGTGCTGGGCCCTCCCTTCGCCCAGCGGCCTCCCCCGCCACCACCTGCCATTTCTTCCAAGGCAAATGCTCTACTTATCAGCAATATCTGCCGACTTTATCAATCAGAGGATAGTCGTGGCACGACTACGCTCAATAGTTATCACAGGGCTTGATTAATTAATCATCCTAAATATAGCATCTCATCCCAGGCAAAACCAAGAGAAAAACACCAAAGAATTACCGTTTTTTTCTGCCAGTAAAACCAGAAAACACCTTGGCCATTTCAAACCCGATAGCTATCGGGTGATGCGCTAATCTCCTCGTTA
>DASVNY010000135.1:0-2711 GCA_036383615.1 Chitinophagaceae bacterium | reverse complement strand
AACTGTATTTTTCAGCCTCCTTTTTCTGTTTTAATCTATCGAATGCTATTTTTTGAATTGCTAGCTCAGCTAAAATACTATGACCATATTGCACTCTAAGCGAATTGCCACCGTCGATTAGTGCCTTTATATAATCAAAAGACGGCATTGTACCCTTATCTAAATTATGGCCTTCTTTTGATTTGTCTTTGATATAATTACTTGGCTCAAGGATATCAGCGTCGTATTCAAATTTATTTTCTAAAATATATTTGAGCCTTTTAGAAACTTTATGAATGTCTGTTCCAATAAATCCACAAAGAGATATCACCAATTCCTCTGAATGTGTATCATGAATGATCTCTTTAATTTTTTTAATAATTAACTCATCGGCTGATTCATCAATTTGTTCTACCGGTAAAGGTTTTGCTGCTTCAGGCATTTTATTAAAATTTTAAGCTATAGAAATCCATTTTAGGAATTCCAATAATTATTCGAACCAACTAAGGAAATATTGATCAGATAAAATGGAAAATTTTAATTAATACTTCTATTTAGCTTTTAACTTATTCCTGCGCAGCGCAGTATTCAAATACACGGAGATCCAAGTGCAGCGGTGGACAGGTTTAATGGCTCTGCTTTAAAGATAGGAATTGAAATGAAAAAATCCCTGCCCGTATCGGGCCATCATCGTGAGCGGGAGTAGTGAGTGATGGGTGGGGCAAGTCTCCGACAGCAGAGAGCTGATTTCCAGTGCCCAAAGCTAATTTTTTCCGCTTGTTGGCAATTTTTAAAGGCTAAAAGGGGTAGATTTCCTAATTTCAGGCATTACTAACTCAAAAATCATTGACCATGTCAGACGTTAAGATCACGGCTTATAATGTAAAAACCAAAGAGAAAGGAGTAGAAATGCTGGATGCTGTTATCACCAAAACAGCCAAGGGCGCTTATATGGCCCAGGGGCATGATGGCAAAGGCAATAAACTCACCACCCTGATGGGCGAGGAAAAAGCGATGGCGGCTATCAAGGCCGGCGTAGCTAAGCAGGGATGGTGATAGCTGAAATTTTTTGAAAGCGGTGCGATTCTGAGAAGGGTCGTGCCGTTTTTTTTGAAGAAAGTCAGGAAGACCGGAAGACGGAAAGACGGAGCGGGATTTCACGCAAAGGCCTAAGAAAAGAGAGGTGGAACGGGAAAAGTGAAACAGGTCGTTCTTTAAGCGTCTCACGTTTGACGTTTAACCTCTCACGTCTCTTGATCCTAATTCTTTATCAAGCGAAAACTTTCTCTCTTCTCCCCGCTCACCGCTTCTAACAAATACACACCCTTACTATACACTGAAGCCCCAAGATCTACCGGCAGCTTTTGCACAAAACCATTTCCTTCGAGTTTGCGGCGATATACTACCCTTCCCATCGCATCATATAATTGCAGGTTCATCGCTTCGCCCGCATTCAACTGGTAAATAAAATTGAATACCGCATCAGATGGATTCGGGAACACCTGCCACCTGATCTCATCACTAAAGATCACCGGGCGGATAGCTGAATACTCGATCTTTCCATCATCATCAATTATTTTCAAACGATAATGCCGCACGCCTGCTTTATTCAACTCTTCATCCACAAACTGGTAATGCTGCTCCGTTGTTGAATTACCCGCAGCCGCCACTTCACCGATCTTCACAAAACGATCCTGGCTCAATCCATCATTGCCCTTCGCCATCTCTACTTCAAAACGGTTCACATTTATTTCGGTTGACGTTGTCCATGCTGCCAATACATTTTTACGATTAGCTGTCTTAGTGGCCGTAAATGTTTTCAGTTCCACCGGCAGCGGCGTGATGCCATTCACCCAACCATCATTCAACCAGAACTCCGAGAAATTCTGCACCTGGAATTCTGCATAATAACCTTTATCAAAAGGCACTTTCTTCACGTTGGCCGGCGTAATGAATGACCAATAGGTGCCGACACTGTTGCCCAGATCGCCATCTTCCACCGCATCATTGGGATCACTGTATTTTGACACACCCAGTTCACCAAACCAGGAAGGTTTAGTGCAACTATTACAACCCACCGCACCGATCAGCGCCTCTGTTTCACTATCGAGGAAATAGAAACGGACCGTAGCCGTCGCACCCAAACTATTATTAGTGGGCTTGATGGTGATATTGCGGTGATGATAATACTGGGTTCCATTATCTCTTATCGGCCCTGTTTGTATATACGACTGCACATTGGTGCTGCCGAGGTCCTGGTTATTGGGAAGAATGGAAGCAATTAATTTATTCGTACCCGTTTCAATAAAGTTGATCCAGTTGTTGCCATTAACTGTTGCCTGGTTAACCACAGGACTCGTGCCGGTAACAGTATAGATGCCATAAATATTGTCATAGATATGGATATCATCCACACCCATCCCCTCTTTATTCAGCACCTGGTCGGAAGCAAATACAAAACGTAACCGAAGGCGACTGTTATTCGTTGTCGGCAATGCCGATGTGGCCACATGCCAGCGGCCATATTCATCATTGCTCCATAAATGAAAACCCGAATAATTTTTATTGTACCAGTTGGTGCCCGAACCAACTGTTCCCAATTTATTCCAGGTATTACCATCAGTTGAATATTCCACCCATGCCGCGTCACATAATGCAGCGCCGCAATCTTCAATATCCAACGCAAGATTGAAACTCAATGTTGGGGTTGTCATACCCGACAGGTCAAAACA
>DASVNY010000134.1:0-2015 GCA_036383615.1 Chitinophagaceae bacterium | reverse complement strand
CAATGATTACCAGGTAGAGGCGCATATGCCGGTAGATGGAAAAGTGATGGAAGTAAATGAAGTGCTGCTGGCAGGTAACCGGGAGTTACTACTTCAGCAACCAGAAAACGCAGGCTGGATCGCGATGATCGCTCCGGCACAACCCTACGAAAGAAAAGGCCTGTTACTTCCTAAAGAATACCAGTTGAATGGAAAAGGGAAGTATGCAAAATAGCAGGTGGCAGCAAGAGGATGAAAATCTTTTTTTATCCGACACTCGTTTTGACCATATTTATCCGGCGCATATTCAAAAACTGGCTGCAAGACATTGGACGCCTTTGGAGATTGCCCGCAAGGCAGCACGCTTTCTTGCAGTAGAGCATGATGCAAGAATCCTGGATATTGGAAGCGGCGTAGGAAAATTTTGTTTGATCGCAGCGCATTTTAAACCGGCTGCTAAATTTTTCGGTGTCGAACAAAGAAGAGAATTGATCTATCATGCGGATAAAGCAAAGGAGTTGCTGGGACTGACCAATGCAGAATTCCTGTATGGCAATTTTACCCAACTCGATTTCCGCAACTACGATCACTTTTATTTCTATAATTCCTTCTATGAAAACCTTACCGGAACTGATAAGATAGATGACCAGCTCGATTATTCGGTAGAGATGTATCATTATTACAATCGCTATTTATACAGGCTGTTGGACCGGAAGCCAGCCGGCACAAGGCTCGCCACTTTTCACAGTCTCGAAGGCGAAGTTCCTCCCGACTACCATGTGGTAAAGATTGAAATGGATAGTCTCCTGAAATTCTGGATAAAAGTATAGTGTGCTATGCTTCGGATAAAAATATTAAACAGGAAATATCATCCCTACGCGGGAAAGGTAAAAATGTATGGCATCAGCCTCGAACGAATACTGATCATTTCATTTGTGTCGATCATTCTGTTGGTTGGCGCTGTATATATCGGGCAGACATATAAAAAGAAAAAAGAACTGCATAATAATCATGACAAAGACTCTCGACGAATACCGGCATAAGCTGATCAACAAGATACTATTTGCTGTTTCGCATGATGAGGTAAAACGTTATTGCGATGCAGCCGTGAATGAGCTCGAATCGAAGCAACTGAACGGTTATCTCGTTGCCCGCTTTCTCGAAAAAACAACAAATGATCTTGAACAGTTTGATCCCATGAACAAAGAAGCGCAGCAATGGAGTAATATCAGGGCCGCGAGGATCTTTTGTTACCGGTTAAAACAACATTATTCCTTTTCACATGAATAAATGGCCGCGACAGTTTATACCCAAAATAGCGGACACATTAAGAGAATATGACCGCCGGCAGTTCACAAAGGACATGGTGGCCGGGCTGATAGTAGGTATTGTTGCATTACCACTTGCCATCGCTTTTGGAATTGCCTCAGGTGTGTCACCGGAGAAAGGATTATACACTGCCGTGATCGCAGGTTTTATCATTTCCGCATTAGGTGGCAGTCGCGTGCAGATCGGCGGACCCACCGGTGCTTTTATCGTTATCGTTTATGGTATTGTTCAGCAATATGGCGTTAACGGATTGATCATTGCCACTTTCCTGGCAGGCATCATACTTGTGTTGATGGGTATTGCAAGACTTGGATCAGTTATCAAATTCATCCCCTATCCTTTGATCGTTGGTTTTACGAGTGGTATTGCACTTGTTATTTTCTCTTCACAGGTCAAGGATTTTTTGGGTTTACAGGTAGCAACTGTTCCGGCAGATTTTATCGAAAAATGGAAAGTATATTTCAACAGCATTAGTTCAATCAATGTGTATGCATTAATTATTGCAATAGCTACTGTGATGATCTGTTTCGCCTGGCCAAAACTGACACACAAAGTGCCGGGTTCACTTGTTGCTATCATCTTAGCAACGGTTGCCGTGCAGCTGTTTCATCTTCCTGTTGAAACTATTGGTGGCCGGTTTGGTGAAATATCTTCCGCATTACCAGCAGTTTCTTTTCCAGTAATCGATTTTGCTACCATACAGCATT
>DASVNY010000133.1:0-4362 GCA_036383615.1 Chitinophagaceae bacterium | reverse complement strand
AACCCTACGGCAACACCGGCCATATTTGCCGTCTTATATATTTCATTGCTGTATCGCGGCTTGCCTAGTATTTTTTCGATATCATCGCCGGTCACTGTTGGTTTCAGGTGATCATGAAGCGCCAATTGCTTTGCCTGGTAGCGCATGATCGAAGCCAATTGCCTGTCAAGTTCCCTCACACCACTCTCTCTTGTATAATCCTGTATCACTTTCTCCAGCACTTTGTCGCTTACTTTAAAATGACTGCTGGACAAACCATGCAGTTCTTTTTGTTTAGGCAACAAGTGTGTTTTAGCGATCTCAATCTTTTCTTCTACCGCATAACCGCTAAGATCAATGATCTCTAACCTGTCACGCAATGCCGGCTGAATACTTTGTAAAGTATTAGCAGTTGCGATGAACAGCACTTTACTAAGATCATACTCCATCTCAAGATAGTTATCGTAGAAAGTATGATTCTGCTCCGGGTCCAGCACTTCCAGCAAAGCCGATGAAGGATCGCCACGAAAATCATTACCTACTTTATCGATCTCATCCAATATCATCACCGGGTTAGAAGATTTTATCTTTCTCAACGACTGCAAAATCCGTCCCGGCATCGCACCGATATATGTTTTGCGATGGCCCCTTATTTCACTTTCATCATGTAAGCCACCCAAACTAAGACGAACATATTTTCTTCCGATCGCTGATGCGATGCTACGGCCCAAAGATGTTTTACCAATTCCCGGGGGACCGATAAAACAAAGGATCGGGCTTTTCATATCTCCCTTTAATTTCAGCACAGCGAGATATTCCAATATCCTTTCCTTGATCTTATGCATGCCATAATGATCCTGGTCCAGGGTTTTCTTTGCCTTCTTCAGATCATAATGATCTTCCGTATAAGTTTCCCAGGGAAGATCGAGCATCAGGTCAAGATGATTATACACTACCGAATAATCGGGAGTGCTTGGATGCATTCTTTCCAGTTTCTCTACGCCCTTCTTGAAAACCTCTTTTGCAGCAGCCGGCCATTTTTTGGCTTCGGCCTTTTTCTGCATTTCTTTTACTTCATGCACATTTGAATCGCCGCCCAATTCTTCCTTAATGCTTTTCAATTGCTGCTGAAGAAAATACTCCCGTTGCTGCTTATCGATCTCAGTTCTTGTCTTGGTAGTTACTTTATTTTTCAGCTCCGCAAACTGCAATTCTTTTTGTAAAAGCTGCATCAGCACATCCGCTCTTTCACGGATATGATTTAATTCGAGTAACCTCTGTTTTTCCTTGATATCCGTATTAAGATTGCTCGACACAAAATGTATCAGGAAAGAAGGATTCTCAATATTGCGGAGAATGATCGAAGCTTCCGTGGGAATATTGGGTGAAAGCTGGATGATCTCTGTAGCCAGGTCCTTGATATTAGCAACATAAGCATCAAAGTCAGCATCCTTTGGGGATTCTTCCTCCTCCAGCTTTTTAATTTTTGCTTTGAAATAGGGGTCGTCTGTAAAGACCGATTCTATCACAAAACGGCTTTTGCCCTGTATGATGACAGTTGTCCCCCCATCGGGCATTTTTATCAGCTTCACGATCTTGGCCACGGTTCCGATCTGTTCGAGGTCATTTACGGCGGGATCCTCCACAGAACTATCTTTCTGTGCAACCACACCGATTAGCTTATCTGTTTTATAAGCATCATTAACCGCTTTGATGCTTTTATCTCTGCCAACTGTGATAGGTAAAACAACACCGGGAAATAAAACCGTATTACGAAGCGGGAGCAATGCTATTTCAGCGGGTAATTCTATTCCATTAGCATCTTCCTGGTCGCTCTCATTAAGCGGGATAATGGGCAAAAAGTCCATCTCATCTTCCGGCTTCAGTGCAAATTTTTCAAAACTCATCTTTTGTTCTCAATTAGACATTATGTCACCCCAAATCCTCAGGCTGGGGCGAACGGCGAAAATAGATAGCGAAATCAGTATTGCCAAGATTCGTGCCCGGCATTTAACAACTGCCAAACTATGTAGCTGTAGATGAGTTGACTGTAAAAAAGTGTGTATTAGTTTAATCTGATTGCCAAATAATGCCACCAAGGCACTAAGGTCCACAAAGGAAGTACTTGAATCAGCTTCGCGCCTTTGAGTGTTTGTGGCAAAAATCAAACTGATATACTACTATAAAAAAAGCTTCCCGCCAGGTGGCGGGAAGACTGTTTTTCATGGAGGTACAATATGGTTTTATAGGGCCAATCCAACGGATACCGATCGCCCCGATGTGTGTCCTCACGCATCGGAATTGGTTTATTAATTGAAGTGCGTGGAGACACGCACCCCGGCGTTGGAAGACTGTTTTTCATGGAGGTACAATATGGTTTTATAGGGCCAATCCAACGGATACCTGGAATCCCTGGTTTTTCCATTTGTCCTGATTGTCGATATCGTTGATATTATTAAGACCGATCGCATAGCGGCCGGAAAGACGAAGCATCGCCACTTTTAACTGCACACCGCCTAACATGGAGAAATCACCTTTTTTGAAAGCATCAGCGCCATTCTGTAATAAGTTCCTGTCGCCATCGAGCAAGATACCAACCTGCGGTCCGGCTTGCAGCGTAAGGAAATTACCGATGAGTTTATAGTTAAGTAAAATAGGAATGGTGAGATAGTTCAGTTTTACATTTTTTTGATACTCGGGATTAAAAACATTGTCATAGATATCTTCATACTTGCTGCTCACGGTCGTTGAATACTGGTTGAATAAAACCTCTGGCTGAATACCTAAACGACCACCAAACCCGATCGTGGCGAAACCACCTAAATGATAACCGTACCTGAATTCATCCTTGAAAGATTGGCCGTCAACCTTGGTAATGTTGGCGCCGGCCTTTACGCCGAGTTTTAACTGGGCCGTCATTGCCTGCGATGCAAACAATGCAGCCACGAGGGGAAGGAATAGTTTTGCTTTCATACATTAATGATTTTTGATTTTTTATCCCGATAACCAGGACGGGAAAAAAATTCAAGGATAGTGCCAGTGACCCAGCTTGCCTGTTAAATTGCATTAACGACAAAACTGTTTTACAAAAACTAAAACAAATAACTCCATTTGTTATTGCTTGCAGAATGTGAATGATTTCAAAAAGAATTAAAATACGAGGCCGAAGTTAACGGAGAAAAGGCTGCTCAGGTTTTTTGTTTTAGCCGGGAAATAATAATCCAATGCGAACTGTGGTTGCACAAAAAATTTGCCGACCGAATATTCTCCACGCAGGTATAAGGTGAGTGACAATGGTTGAAAATCTATCCTGTCATCAAGGTAAATATTCTCTGTAGAGTAAAGCACATTCGATGCATTGCGCAGCGTCACGCCATAGGTATTGGATGATTGATTGAAACCGAACTTTTGCGTACCGCTGGTGAAATTGATCTGTGGCGTGAACCGGATATGATCATTATAAGAGAATACATCCAGCCAGTAAAAATCGTGACGCACCGATGCCATTACAGAAAAATCAGAAATGGATTCAGTGGTGTTAATATACGTATAGCCATTAGGTCTTAAACGCAACGACTGGATCAACTCTTCTCTTTCTTCATAATCCGAACGGCTGCCCCAGCCATAGCTCGCCGCGATCATCGGTTTGAACCACCATTTGCGATATGTAAAATACCCAAACACTTCATTTCTTAATGGCGAGGTGTAAAAAGGAACCGAATCCTTGCTAAAATATCTTGTATAGGAAATACCTGTTGCCAGGTCATGATTTCTCAAATAATCAAAAGAAGGGCTTACTGAAAACTGATACAGGTTGGTGTTCTTCTCATCATTCACCACGTAGCCGGTAAGATTTAATCCAAAACCACTTTTATGATACCATGTCATCATGGGAGAATAAGTGAGCTTGGCTGTTGTTTCCAGCAATACATCATCCTTTGTTTTGAAATTGAAATAGCCGCGACTGATGGAAAGACTCGGCATGAAATAGCTTTTGGGCGTCAGGATCGAGTCCATGAACGATTCAAAATCCCTGAACAACTCATCATAATCAATGGTCGTGTCTGACAGTAAAATATCATCAGTGGGTTTAATAGTGGTATCAGCCGGGTTGGTCTGTGAATATAGAGCCTCACCCAGCGTTGTGAGGATCAACGCTATAAGCCATTTTTTAAACATCAGGCAGTGGCATTTTGGTCTCATAGGTCCGGATTTATAGGCAGCGGCATTAGGACTAAATGCCTGATAAAAAGTTTAATATAAAGATCGGGTAACATTTCCCGCAGATGTTATTATTTTCCCGCAGATTTTCGCTGATGTTTCCGCGGATTGTCGCAGATATCTCTCAAAAGATATTTGTTTTCTCGCAACGCCGCAAAGCCG
>DASVNY010000132.1:0-1665 GCA_036383615.1 Chitinophagaceae bacterium | reverse complement strand
GCACAGAATGAATGACAGCCGCACCTGCTGCCAATCCACGGTTTACCAATATCTGCGTCATCAAACCTCCCAGTGAGTGCCCGATGATAATGGGTTTTTCCGGCAGGCTCTCAATCAGTTTTGCATAACTGTTCACCACATCTATTAAATGCAATTTTGCCAGCGGGAGATCATTAGGCTTCCGGTCCCTTACTTCTTTGGCTGTTCCTTCTTTGTGGGGCCATGCAGGTGCATATGTTTTATAGCCCTTACTCTCAAAATAGTCTTGCCAGGGTTTCCAACCCAGGTTGGTTACAAAAGCGCCGGTAACAAATACGATTGTTTTTGACTGGATACTCATAATAGTAGTTGGTTTAAAAAGTTCAGGCAGGTAGCAGACGCAATCGCAGAACAGGAAGATAAGCGATAATGCTGAAAATTTGACAAGCCGCCTGTTCAATTTTCATGATTTTTTTTCCGTTGCATCGGTCCAAAACGATTGGCACAAAATTAGAATAGCCGAATTCATAAAAATTTTGGAACCATGGACAGCCCATTTGAGATCATTTTTGATTTCGCAGTGGACAATTCAGATTTCATCATTAATCTCCGGGCCACTGCAACACTTCATCATTCCGACCCCTATTATGTAGTAGATGATTTTCATCTTACAGAAAGGAACCCGCAAACAGAATCACCCTCTGTTTTGCCCCGGCAGGAAATAAAACTCCTCCAACGGGATGGCAAGAGAAGCTGGGTTCATAAGGATTCCGAACTGGAAACCATGCTTAGCGTAGCTATTGGAAAAGCGATCGATGAACGATCAGCGGACTTGCCTTGACGTTAGTACCAGTACGGTGGTCCTCCTTTTTTTCAACTTCAGGTTGGTGCCATCGACCTCGTACCCGGTTACCTCAGCCAGCGTGGCTAAAAAGGTATTTTCAAATTCGATATCGTCGCAACTCATTTTGGTGGTTATTACTTCGGTAAAGCGGATATCGTTTTTGTCAAGGCTGTAATTGCCATTCATTTGGTTGCAACCGGCATTACCGGAAAATCGTTTTTCAGTAATAGTGAAGCTAATAAAAGCATCTCTGCGGCCACCGCTTTGCTGCACGGGCACACCTTTCATTTCTGTTAGCACCCAACGCTGGTAACCCCAACCTGCGTCGGGAGAAATTTTTGGGCTGCATCCAAAGAATAATGTGGTGGTCAGTAAAACAAAAATATATTTCATATCTACATTTTAATCCCTGTCACCTCCGAGGCTATAACTATTGTTCTCCTCATCTTCTTCGCCGATCTCTTCATTTTCGTCATCGGCTTCAGCCCCGGGAACATCAAGGTCATGCCCCGATGCATCCACATTTTGATTCAATGGTTCGTTATCGTCATCGGTATTATCAAGGGTGGCCTGTCGCCGGGCGATATCATCCTCACTACTCATACTATCTACCGATTGCTCGAGCAATTCTCTTTCTTCGCGACTCACGTTGGTTTCATCGTTGAGGTCAGCTTCATCCCTGTCCATAAGACCTTCCACATTTTTACCTTCTTCATCAGCAGAAGAAATAGTTGTATCAGCGAAAGCTTTAGGATCCGGCGGCCGGATGAATTCCTGACCCGGGATATCTTTTACATCAGGAAGATCCATCTCTGTTGACTCCGGTTTCAAGTATGCTTCAT
>DASVNY010000131.1:0-4167 GCA_036383615.1 Chitinophagaceae bacterium | reverse complement strand
GTAGATAAGGGCTCCAAAAAAAGGAACCGAGATAGTGAGTATCAGCCAAAACATTCGCTGGTAGAATAAAAGATGTTTGGCGCTTATTACTTCCGCGATGATCCAGATAGTATAAATAACAGCCAGTATTAACGCAGTGCTGGTAGTGAATGGTTCAAGGGCCTTATCAGGCGATTTCAACACAACACCTAATAACACAAAGAAGAGTGAGAAGATGGCGAGTATCATGGGTATCCTGAATATATTCAATCGTGCCTGGGTGCCATGGCTCCTCGTTATATTTTTTATTTTATCAATAAAAGAGCTCACCTGGGGATCAGCATACACACCATAGGCATCTACCAGTGTTCCTCTTTTACCATCTCTTGTTTCCAACAGGTACAGTATTGCATTATCTGAAGGATCGCTTGCGCCTTCAAAGCGATAAAAGCTGGCTACTTTCACTTCTTCGGGCCGGTACATTTTTCTTGCATCGGGAGCTTTAATAGCATTTTGATCA
Source organism: Chitinophagaceae bacterium (assembly GCA_036383615.1). Lineage (GTDB taxonomy): Bacteria > Bacteroidota > Bacteroidia > Chitinophagales > Chitinophagaceae > CADEDV01. The sequence goes on along the minus strand of DASVNY010000131.1, from coordinate 3,668 downwards.
ACCAAAAAGTCAACGGTAAAACCATCCTTTCTTGCTTTACGCAGGCAGCTGACCATTGTTGACAGATCATCGGGTGTTTTCTTTTGTTCGTTTTCCATAATGGAGAAAATAAAAGAGGCTGTCTCAAAAATGTTTATTGTCTCGCAACGCCGCTACGGTTAATCGTTGCACTGTAATTCTTTGCAACGTAGCGTCGTTGCGAGATCTTATATTTTGCGATCTTTTGCGACAGCCCCGGTAATAAAATAGATCAGGAAGAAGCCGCATCTCTCATATCCCTGATCCTGTCATGCGAAGCTCTCAATGTGCTTTTTTCTTTTTCCAGCACCTGGCGAACTGAAGAAGTAATATCATCTTCTTTTAAAGCGCTTTCATAGGCCCGCTGTGCTGCATCCTCGCCAAATTCGCAGGAAGCGAGAATACTTTTGCGGTCGCCACCACCAAAAGGTTTCTTTACATCCATCCATGCCCGGTAAATTTTTCCCCTTGCTGTGGTGCCTTTTGCCGGTTCTTCTCCTTCAGCTCTCACCAACTCGCGAAGCTCTGACACGAGTTCTTTGCTTTGATTCGCCATTTCGGTGAAGAGAGAAGTAAGGTCCGGATCCTTTGCCTGGCTGGCTGCTTTTTCATAACCTTCAATACGATCATTGTTGATCTCAACCAGGTCATTCAAAACTTCTGCATTTTTCATACTACATGTTTTTTGGTTAAGTAATGTGATTAACATGGGAAGATTTTTCCCCACTCTGCCACTGGTATTCCCGCTACAGATGCTCACAAAATTCAAAGCTGCTGTCCCGGATTTACAAAGGGCTTTGTCAATGAATAATTCTAAAAACCGTACCAGCGATAACGATCCCTTCTATCAACTGGTATCACATTTGTCATATTACTGCCAGAGAAAGAAATAAAAATGGATACCAACATTCAACTGATAAAGGAAAAACTTTCCTGCATTCCGAACGCACTGCTTTGTAACCTGAGTGATAATGATGAAAAGTTTCCCAATAGCCTGGTGGAGTACAGTTCCATTGATGAGAGCGGGAAGCTTTTGATGAAAATGCCTAAGCCACTTAAGTTATACGGCTGCTATGAAAAAAAATTCCCGGTGCGGTTACTTTTTTACCGGAAGGATCTTGATTATTATATCGAATCATCAGGTGTTGCGGAAGTGGATCCCGATACAGCAGTAGCTTCTTTGTTCCCGGTTTCGCAGCCTGAATATCTTTTGCTGAAAATAGCGCCATCATTCATCCAGGTTGTTGAGAATAATAAACCTTCATCACTTGGAACAAGAATAAATCGTTTGCTAACGAGCATTACTCCGTCTCCTATCATTAATTTATTTTTTAAACCCCGTTTGAAAAACAATAAACAATATGGATACTGAATGGCAATCACTTTTGACAAAAGTTGAAGATGGCAAGCAGGGCTTGCTCCGGTTTACTGATAGTGGAAAAAGAAGATCGCTGGCTGTAGAGATCACTTCTTCGGATATGGCTGCGGCATTGCTGCATTGCGCCTGTAATAAAGATAATTTGTCAACACGGCTCACCAACAGGCCAGCCAGCTTAACACAGGTGTCAGAAAAAGGATACCTGCTTTTTTCCGGGTTTGTAACCAGTTTCGCCGCTGAAACTGCACTTGCCTTAAAGTTTGTTGCATTACAGGCTCATTGGTTCGAACGCAAAGGAAATGGCTCAAACAAGTGGTTGCAGGAAACAGCGAGCTACGGGTGAACGATCACCTGTTAAAAGAAAATATCGCCATATCCTTATTTGCTTTTTTCTTTAACCAGTCTTTGGCCAGGCCCGCGGCGATCATTCCGAAAAGAATGCCATTGCCTCCTGTTCCTATCACAAAAAAAGTATGCGGGCATTTTGACACTTCACCGATATAAGGCAATCCATCCGTGGTGGAAGCAAATGTTCCTGCCCAGGCAAAATCTGTTATAAAATTTATCTGCGGGAAAAGTTTTTCAAATGCTTTTTCAAGCTGTTTTACTTTTTGAGGTAATAAACGATATCGCTTAAGCGGATCGGAACCCGCTGTATCTTTTCCTCCAATGATGATACGATTGTCTTTTGTTACTCTTAAATAACAATAAGGCTTTGCTGTTTCCCATATCAAAGCATTTTTATGCCAGCACTCCGCTGATCCCAGTGGTTCACTTAAAATTGCATAGGTTGAATACAAAGATTGCGGCAACTTCATAGGAAGAAAAGAACCAGACTCATACCCGCAGGCAATGATAAGTTTAGAAGCTTTTATTTTATTCCCGTTTTTGGTATGGAGCAAAACGGAACGTTTATCATACTTTATCTTTTCTATGCCTGTATGATCATAGACCTGCAGGTTCTTTTTCAATCCTTTCCGTAATAATGTATGCGTGAAAGCGAAAGCATCGAGCCCTGCGCCGGTATCAGAAAGAATACCGCATGTTTTATCTAACCCGAATTTTGTCTTTATTTCTTTTGCATCAAGCCAATGCACGGGAATACCCATTTTGAAACGACACAAAAATTCCTGTTCAAGATCCTTGCGGTGCTTTTTAAATGAAGCAAACTGGAAACTCGGCGATGATTGATAAAGATCTGCGGCATTTATTTGTTTGCAAAGCGATCCAATATCGTGTACGGCGTTTTCGCAAAGCTGGTAACTTCTTACTGCAATTTTTTCCCCTTTTGATTTGATAAGTTCAAATAAAGGGACATCCAGTTCATATTGCAAAAGCGCCGTTGTAGCAGCCGTGCTTCCCATAGCGATATGACGCCGATCGAACAAAGCCACTTCATGACCAGCATCACTTAAATGCCAGGCAAGCGTGGCGCCGGTAATACCACCACCGATCACGGCCACTTCACAACTCATATCATTTTGCAATGATGGGTAAGGGGTCATAATTCCATGCTGCAATGGGCCAAAAGGTAAACCAGAATGTAGGTCCATATTTTTTTACTGCTTAAAAATCAAGCCACGAAGCAAGGATGGTGAGTAAAAAAATTTCTCTATTAGCATTCCGGCATGATTTGGGTGGAATCAATAAGTATTCGGGTAAAACCTACCTCACTATGAATAAAAAGGTCCTTATTATAGATGACGATACGGATCTCTGTTCCCTATTAAAACATTTTCTACAAAAAAATGGGTACGATCCTATTGCCGTTCATTCAGGAAAAGACGGGCTGACAGTATATGAGCCGGGAAAGTTTGATGCCCTGCTATGTGATTACAGCCTCGGTGATATGGATGGCACAACCCTGATCCCTGCATTAAAAGCAAAGGACCCGCTGGCCCCTATACTTGTTATTACAGGCTATTCTGATATTAAAACCGCTGTCAGGGTAATTAAGCTGGGCGCTTTTGATTATCTCATCAAACCGCTTATCCCTGATGAAGTGCTGCGGGTATTGGGCAAACTGATAAATGATCACCAGCTCAAAAAAGAGAAAGCTATCGCGAATGAAAAAATCATTGCTGCAAATAAGGCCTCGGCAAATTTCTATAAAGGCATTTCGCCCGCTGCTGTCAGTTTGCATGAGCAGGTCAATATTGTAGCGGCTACTAATTATAGTGTCGTACTCTATGGTGAAAGCGGCACAGGAAAAGAAGTAGTGGCAAGAATGATTCATGAGCAGAGCCATCGTTCATCTCAACCGTTTGTAGCG
>DASVNY010000130.1:0-13179 GCA_036383615.1 Chitinophagaceae bacterium | reverse complement strand
CAATAAAGTTATCTGCTGCAAATAGGCTGCTAAACTTTTATCACCCACTTCACCATCTTCTTCATTCATTGGTGTTTCAATCCATTCTTTAATGGAGTTGAGTAGTTCCTGCGTGTTTTCATAACGTGCTACGCCTTCCGCACTTTTATCATTGAAGAGCTCTCTTACAATATTTGTTTGCTTGCCTACATGAAAAGCGAGTTCATAAGCATTGTGTTTGCCCAGCATGCTTTGAAAACTTTTGATCATCAATACAAAATCATTAATGCTTTCCAGCGTGCCCGCCCTGAAGTCGAATTTTTCAGCATTCAGCAGCACTTCCCACATGGAAATATTTTGTTGATTGGCATGCAGAATAGTTCTGTCGATAGTCGTTTTGCCAATACCGCGGGCGGGATAATTGATGATGCGCTTCAGCGCTTCTTCATCCCTTGGGTTTATGATCACACGCAGGTAAGCGATAAAATCTTTGATCTCCTTACGCTGGTAAAAGCTAATGCCACCATAAATGATATAAGGAATTCCCATGCGTCGCAGGCATTCTTCAAATGCCCGGCTCTGTGCATTGGTGCGGTAAAGAATCGCGAAGTCGCGGTTACTGTAATGATTGCGCAGTTTCTGTTCCTGTATGGAGTCGGCCACGAATTTACCTTCTTCATTATCGGTCATCGTGCGCACCAGTTTGATCTTTTCTCCTTCGCTGTTTTCCGTCCACAATGCTTTTGGGATCTGGCCCTTATTATTTTTGATCACATCATTGGCCACATTCAAAATGCTTTGTGTGCTGCGATAGTTCTGCTCCAGTTTGATCACTGCAACATCATCATAATCCTTTTGAAACTGCAGGATATTCTGGATACTGGCGCCACGGAAACTATAAATGCTTTGCGCATCATCACCCACCACGCAAATATTTTCATGCTGCGCTCCCAATAGCTTCATGATCTCGTATTGGGCGGGGTTGGTATCCTGGTACTCATCGATCAATATATAACGGAACTTGGTTTGATAGCGGGCCAGCGCTTCCGGGTGTTCTTTCAGCAGGCGATACATCTGGTAAAGCAGGTCATCAAAATCCATAGCGCCATTCTTAAAGCAACGCTTATAATAAGCATCATATATATCGCCTATGGCAGGACGGTTGGCGCGCATGTCTTCCTGCTGGATATGATAGTCGTTTTTATATTCTTCAGGACCTACCAGCGCATTTTTAGCAGAAGAGATGCGATTGTAAACCACATTAGGTTTGTAATGCTTGTCATCAAGATTGAGTTCATTGATCACTGTTTTCAACACCGACTTCGCATCTTCAGTATCATAGATCGTAAAATCGCTGGGATAACCGAGGCGATGGCCCTCTTTGCGTAAGATGCGGGCAAACACACTATGAAAAGTGCCGATATATAAATTACGCGATTCGCTATTGCCGAGAATATGATTGATCCTCTCCTTCATTTCCTTCGCGGCCTTATTGGTAAAAGTGAGGGCGAGTATCTGGAAAGCATCAACACCTAATTTCATCAGGTGGGCAATGCGGGTGGTGAGTACTTTGGTTTTCCCGCTTCCGGCGCCGGCCACGATCATCAGGGGGCCATCGGTATGCAGCACAGCTTCTTTCTGCCTCTCGTTCAATCCTTGCAAGTAATCAATCATGCTGCGAATTTACAGCTTGAAAGCCGGAAAAGATTTTGAGACAAAGAAGTTGGAGGACTTTATTTTTCCAGCCTGTTTCAAATTTGTAACTTACTGTTCCCAAAACTTCCAACATGAAAGCTTTACTACTATTACCGCTTTTCCTGTTGCTGCATGGCCGTTCACAGCCCGACCAGTTGAATTTAGCAAAAGCGAACCCGCCGGAAAAAAATCCCGGGAAAGAGCTTTTTGACAGCGAGGAATTGTTAGAAATAAAACTTACAGGTAATGTGAGAGACGCCTTTGCCGACAGAAGCGAGAAACCTAAGTATTTTCCCTTTTCGGTTTACTACCAGGCAGAGGGAGCAGAACAAAAAGTTCCTGTGCGGGTCAAAACAAGAGGGCATTTCCGAAAAAGCAAAGCAACCTGTAATTATCCTCCGCTCCTGCTGAATTTCACGAATAAGGACCAGGCCCCGTCTTCCCTTTTTTATAACAGGGATAAGGTAAAATTGGTTATGCCCTGCAGGTCGGATGAGTATGTAGTAAAAGAATACCTTGTTTATAAAATGTATAACCTGATCACGCCAAGAAGTTTTAAAGCGAGATTGACAAAGGTTTCATTTGATGATTCATTGCGGAAAAAGATAACTGGTCCTTTTTATGCGATTTTATTGGAGGAAGAGGAGAGCATGGCAAAGCGAAATAAAATGACCCAGGTTGAACCTAAAATGCTAAGACCGCACCAGGCAGAGACCGAGCCATTTCTTACGATGGCCATGTTTCAGTATATGATTGGTAACACGGATTGGTCAACCCAATACCGGCAAAATATCAAGTTCCTGGTTTCACATCCCAACGATCTGCCAGTTACTGTTCCATACGATTTTGATCATGCAGGCATTGTGAATGCTCCTTATGCCCGGCCTGCCGAAGAATTATTAATGAGCTCGGTTACGCAAAGAAGATACAGGGGTTATTGCATGACTGACCTAAAGCCATTCGAGCCTATCATTGCCAAATTCAATAAATTAAAAGATGAATTTTATAAGCTCTTCACCAGTTGCGCCTATCTCGATGCAAAAGAAATTTCGAAGGCCATAAAATATCTTGATGATTTTTATGAGACGATCAACAATCCGAAAAAATTTGAAAGAGATTTCAGCTACCCATGCGACAAAGATGGAACCGGTAATATTGTTATCAGGGGATTAAGGGAGGGAGATGATTAATAAAAGATTGCTCAATAAAAAAATGCTCCGATTGCGGAGCATTTTTTTATTATATAGATTACTAACTATTATTTGAATTCGGCAGAGACGGTTACTTTAGGTTCTTTTGCCACTTTACCAGCATCGATAGGAACACCGGTGATGCCAAAGTCAGCTAACTTGAAAGAGAATTCAGAAGTTGCACTGACCATGCCCCCGTTTACAGAAACAGTAGCCGGAGCTGTGATAGTTTTTGATACTCCTTTTATAGTAAGCTCGCCCGTAACAGAGATAGTGTAAGTACCATTCTTTTCAAAGTTCACTTTAGTAAGATCGGTAACGGCGCCTTTAAAAGTGAATTTAGGATGCATATCTGAGTTCATCCATTTTTCACCATTAAAGTGATTTTGTATGGTTGGATTTGAAAAGGCAAAATTTTTAACGCTTGCTTCAAACTGCACAACACCTGTTTTTGTGTCAATAACAGCGATCGCGGTTTTGTTTTCAGCTTTTGGCAATGCATCAACAGAAGTGCTTGCATCAAAAGCAACGGTTGCTGCTGTTGTAGTTTTCTTTTGCGCGAAAATGCCGCCTGTTATAGCAATAAATGATAAGAAGAGAAATAGTTTTTTCATGTTTAATGTTTAAATAGTATGGTTTTTTATTTATTTAATGCTGCTCTTTGAAATGAAATAGAAGTAGTACCAAGAATATCGCTGTAAATACTTCCGCTACACGAACCTTTGATCGAAACACTATCACCGACCTTAAGTCCCTTTCCTTCTGCCAGGTGTTGTTCCTGGAACTGGAAGTTTAAAAAGGACCCGGTAGTTGTATCAACAAATTTCACATTCACTGTTGTTGAGTCGGGCGCTTCCAGTTCAGAAACCGTGCCGTTAACTGTTATGATCTTACCAGTATATTTTTTATTGGCAAGACTATCATTGGCTATAAACTCTTTAATCAAATCGATTGCATTGACGGTATGAGCGGCCTTGCGGTTGCTGGTGTCGGCAAATTTTTCAGTTGCTACAAACCAATATGCCACCGCAACCCCGATCACTACAAGGAATCCACCTATGATCAGCGGTTTTTTCCAGCGTTTTCTTTTTGCTGTTGTGTTTGACATGTGATAATGTTGAAACAGTTTAACTTATCAATAGTTGAAAACTGAGGAGCAAATATACAATGTTTAAACATTGATTTATTAATTTGCTTCTTTAAATTTTTGTGAAGATAAAAAAACGTCCCGGCTTAACCGGGACGTTCGCACTTACTAACCCATTGTAAGGCAACTATTTTATACAGCCTGCATTTCTTTTATTTTTTCCCTGATCTTTCCCTCAATTTCTTTTGCCAGTTCAGGATTATCGGTCAATAATTGCTTAACCGCATCACGGCCCTGGCCCAGCTTATCATTGTTATAGCTGTACCAGCTTCCGCTTTTTTGAACGATACCCAGTTCGGTACCCATATCTATGATCTCACCTGTTTTTGAAACACCTTCACCAAAAATGATATCAAATTCAGCGGAACGGAATGGAGGAGCTACTTTATTTTTTACCACTTTCACTTTAACCCTGTTTCCAACAGCTTCTTCGCCATCTTTGATTTGTGTGCTGCGGCGAATATCCAGGCGAACAGAAGCATAAAACTTCAATGCATTACCACCCGTTGTAGTTTCAGGATTGCCAAACATGATACCGATCTTCTCTCTTAATTGGTTGATGAAAATGCAAATGGTATTTGTTTTAGCAATAGTAGCTGTTAGTTTTCTTAATGCCTGGCTCATCAATCTTGCCTGCAATCCCATCTTGCTATCACCCATTTCACCTTCCAACTCTCCTTTAGGAACGAGGGCGGCAACAGAGTCTATCACCACTACATCTAAAGCGCCGGAAAGAATTAAGCGATCGGCGATCTCGAGGGCTTGCTCACCATAATCAGGTTGTGATATCAAAAGATTGTCAACATCAACACCGAGTTTTTGCGCATAGTTACTGTCAAATGCATGTTCCGCATCAATGATAGCACACATGCCACCTTTTTTCTGCGCTTCGGCAATAACATGGATAGCAATGGTTGTTTTACCAGATGATTCCGGTCCATAGATCTCAACAACCCTTCCTCTTGGCAAACCGCCAATTCCCAGGGCCACATCCAAACCAATGGAGCCTGTTGAAACCACTTCGATCTCATTCACTCCTTTTTCATTCATCATCATTACGCTGCCCTTGCCAAAATCTTTTTCGATCTTGTCAATAGTAAGCTTTAACGCTTTCAGTTTTTCGTTGTTGGTTGACATATCGGTATTTTTTTCTGTTTTTGCCATTTTCAAAGTTAGGTTTTAGCTATAAATATTTGACAGGACAACGAAGCTAAATGATTTAGCAAATAAAAACTAATTTTTTGGGGATTATTTTTTTCAGGCAAAAAGGATGGCGGTAAAAAAAGCGAGGATACCGCCCGCCAGCCCCGCATAGATTTCCTTTGAGCTATGATCCGAAACGATCAGCCTTGCTGTGCACACCAGCCCGGTAATTATTAGGGCAAGAGAAATATAAATGCCCATGTTGAATGAGCCGGTGAGGCCGAGATAAATACTAAAAGAAAGCATTACTCCCATCGCGATAGCGTGTAAACTCACTTTGAAATAAATATTCATTAACCAGGCGGCGATGGTAGCCATAAAGAAAGCAAAGGTCAGCAAAACTGTTTCGTGAGGATATTCAGGCAGGTTTCTCCAAACATTCCAGATCCAGAAAGAACAGGTCATAACAGCGATCAGCGGGATGAACCGTTCTTTTTGTGTTTTTAAAAGAATCGTAGGAATAAAGTTGAGCGCCCTTAGTAATAATACAGTTATTAAAGGAAAAAAGCTGTACATCAGGAAAGACTGGATCAACACTTTGACCTTTTCAAAGCTGGAATAACCCACAAACATAAAAGGGTGTATATATAAAAGGAACAATACCACATACACGGGCACAAACACGGGATGAAAAATATAGGAAATGATATTCGCTGCAACCCGGACCGCCGCAGGTTGATTATTATCCGGCATACGCTGTTCCGTTAATTCATTACTGCTGTTAACCACTAATCTTGTGCTCATATTCTGCCTGTTGATTTTTGCAAAGTAAAGGATTCTGGGTAGTGTCTCATTTTGAAAATTTCACGCAGCGATCGCGAAGGTATAGCGACGCAGCGGCTTTCTTTGATTTAAACTTGGTTTTACGGCTGCTGCCTCGCCGCTTCACGGCAATCGCCGCGAGAAACTCAATTTCAAACCGGGATACTACTGGATTCTATGAAAAGGGTTCGGTTTTTGTATATTTAGGAGCCCCCGGTATATTAGGTAGGCCGGTTATTGTATATCAAAGAAATTTTTCATGACGAAATTTTTATTCGCCATCCTGCTCCTGTTCGGAGCTCAACAGGGATTTTCACAAAAACATAATAAGGCTAAGCTACAGGCTATGTATAACGCCATTAAAGAGGCGGGCATACAGGAACCTGATTTTGTAATGGCGCAATGCATACAGGAAACCGGCTGGCTGGATTGTAAAAAGTGCTGTCTTCGTTATAATAACCTTTTTGGTTTTTATATCAAGGGCAACAAATGCCTGAAGTTTGAATCGCAGGCTGCCTGTATCGCTTATTATAAAAAATGGCAGGACAAGCGATACCCAAAATGGAAAGCAAAGAATCCCAAAGGAACTTATTACCAATTCCTCAAGTATTCGAAATACGCTACAGGAGATAAATACAATGAAGAGATAAAACCTAAGTTGAAATGGGTGAGGAAGAACCTTGAATTGTAATTATTTTTTCAACCCCTTTATCTTGTCAATGTGAAAAGCGGTATGAGCAGCAAATATATTATTGATAAAAAGCAGCTCATTGATCCCTTCCTGTTTTATCAGGTCAACCAAGTTGGCTGTAAAATATCGCTGGTCCACCACAATTACCTTTTCATAGTTATTGACCAGGAAAGGCGCAAAGGCATTACCATACGACTCTTTAACCATCAGTATCTTTCTTCCATTCTTATGTTGCGTTTCCATTTTTACAACAGGAAGATCGCCTTGCAGAAAAACAGAATAGCTATTGGAACCCTTAGCGCCTTCGCCATACATTTTTGAACGGCTCCATGCTCCCGGCTTTGTATTGTTGCCAATATAAAAATTCAATGAGTCTTTAAAGAGATAATAAATAACCGAATCAGGATTGCTTTTTAATTTTTCATCTCTTGTCAGTCTATATAATGAACCAAGAAAAGCCGGCTTCACTTTAAACGCAACAGTATCTAATGAAACAGGAGGCAGGCCAGCAGTTTCACAAAATGATCTGTAAGCATAATAAGCACCAAGACTTGTCCAGTGATGATCGGTATTGAAATAAATGTATTCTTCTCTATGCTTTCTCATCTCATCTATCGCCCAAACTCTTTTAATGTTTGAATCGAGATGGCTATACACATTTTCAATAGCAGGGCGGTTGGGTTTTTGAAGGCTCCTGTACTTTTCGGTTAACTCAAACTCGAGCGCAACCGGGATAACAAGGTTATAAACCTGGAGGTTTGGAATGCCGGCCCTGTTATAGGAGTTTATTACATCGGCATAAGCTTTTCCCATTTGCGGGCCACAGCCAAACATTTCAAAAGCACGGTTCTTGAAAACAAATAATTTCTTTTTTACTTCACCGGTTTCGCCATTGTCCGGTAAGATCGAAGCCAATGTTTGTTTTGCAGTATCCGACGGATTGCTGGCATCGGTTTCATTTACCGGCTCATAAATTTTTATATCGCCGTATTCAAAACCTAACCTGTCCCTGAATTTATTTGACACATTGATCCACCTGTCCCGCATTGGGAAATTATCGGCATAGTATAATTCGATCTGTTTGAAATATTCGCCACTCAATAAAGTACTGTCTGAGTATTGGGGAAAAGCAGCCAGTTTCCGGTTTTCCATTTCTGAAACAGCCGTTTTTCTCATAGCGAGTGAAGCAATACCTCCTACAAATAGCAGCACACAAAAAATGATCACATTCGCGATCTGTATTTTTTGCCCTATTTGTTCTCTTGCTGCCATCACTTGTTTTATTAAAAACGGAAATAAATAAATGGATTATAACTTTTACCTACCAGTTGTGCTACGCAAACGAATATAGAAGCAACATTCATTGTTACAGAAGCCAGCTCAAAATAAGCAGGACGGCGTAAACCATTCTCAAACCACTCTTTCACTTTATTATAAACAGGCATGCAAAGAATGATGGCCATTATCAGCCAGAATAAATGAGCCGTCAGTGTGTTTATAACATCGATATTGCCATTGGAGCCGGCGCTGAAAGAAAAAAGCTTCTCAACATAAGCTATCAATATCGTTGTGTCGGTAAAATAGAATATCACCCAACCCGGGATAATTATCGCAAGTGCATAGACATGTGAGAAGAAAGCCGGGATACTGTCCAGCCATTTTTGGAGGAATGCTTTTTCAAGCGCGATAAACACAAAAAAGTATAAGCCCCAGAAAATAAAATTCCAGCTTGGTCCGTGCCATAAGCCGGTGAGGAACCAAACAATAAACAGGTTGAAATAAACTCTTTTCTTGTTGCCGCCTAATGGTATATAGACATAGTCCCTGAAAATACTTCCCAATGATATATGCCATCTTCGCCAGAATTCGCTGATAGATCTTGATATGTAAGGATAATTAAAGTTCTCCCTGAAGTGGAAACCAAACATTCTTCCCAATCCTATGGCCATGTCTGAATAGCCGGAGAAATCGAAATAGATCTGGATCGCAAACATGATCAAACCAACCCATGCTTCGAGGCTCGAGAGAGATAATAGTTCGGTCATAGTTAGCGGATCACTATTATCACCCATATATTTTTTTACCAGCTCGGCAGCAACATTGGCAATAACTACTTTTTTAAATAAGCCAATGCAGAAACGGGTAAGTCCCAAGCTAAAGTCTTTGAGATTTTCATTTCGTTTATCAATTTCATGTTCCACATGCGCATAGCGAATAATCGGCCCTGCCACCAATGAAGAATAGAGTGACACATACATCAAAAAATTGGGGAATGAACGCTGTGCTTTGATATCACCCCGGTAAACATCCACTACATAAGAGATCGTATGGAAGGTGTAAAAAGAGATACCTATCGGCAATGCATAACCCGGCGCTGAAAAGGAAGTTCCTAATACCGAGTTGACTGTATCAACAATAAATCTATCGTATTTAAAAGTTGCCAGTAAACCGAGATTAAAAACAAGCGTAACAACGACGCCAACTTTGGCCCATTTGGTTCCGCGATGTTTTTCTATAAAAAGAGCATTACCCCAATCAACCATTGATGAAAGTATCATCAGCGATATCCAGATAGGTTCGCCCCAGCCATAAAAAAATAAGGAGAATGCGATCAGCACCCAATTCCGCCATACAGGATTCTTGCTGCTGTAATATAATACCAGGTTCAGCGGTAAAAAAAGGAACAGGAAGATAAGGCTGGCGAATACCATGTTGGTTGGGGTGTTGGCAAATTAGCTGCGCAAAATACTGCTTTGCTTTAATCTTTAATAGTGCATAGGAACAAAAAATGCCAAACATTGTCAATACCCGTGGAGTGGTATTTAAAATAAATTAACAATGGAAAAGGAATTCGGGATTAGGAAAGGGGTGAAAATGTTGAATGTAAAGGGCTGCTCCCCTTCTACATTTAATATTTAATATTTTACATTTTAAAGTTCTTTCCGCAGTCGTGCAACCGGTATATTTAATTGTTCCCGGTATTTAGCCACGGTGCGGCGGGCGATATTATAACCCTTTTCCTGGAGCAGTTCGGTGAGACGTTCGTCACTAAGCGGTCGTTTTTTGTTCTCGCCTTCAATAAGGTCGCTGAGGATCTTTTTTACTTCCCTTGTAGAAACCTCTTCGCCGCTTTCGGTGCTTAGCGATTCGCTGAAGAAGAATTTTAAACGGTAGGTGCCGAATTCAGTTTGCACAAACTTGCTGTTGGCTACCCGGCTAACGGTCGAAATGTCGAGCCCGGTCTTTTCAGCAATATCTTTCAGGATCATTGGTCGCAGGCTGGTTTCATCTCCTGTGAGGAAGAAATCCCTTTGATGTTCCATGATGGCATTCATGGTGCTCAGCAATGTATGCTGCCTTTGTTTGATAGCGTCAATGAACCATTTGGCGGCATCTATTTTCTGTTTGATGAACAGGACCGCTTCTTTCTGACGCTTATCTTTTTTGGCGCCCCGGTCATATTCCTTGAGCATATCCCGGTAGCCTTCACTGATGCGCAGTTCAGGGGCATTACGGCTGTTCAGGGTCAACTCGAGCTTACCACCATTATTAAAAATGAAGAAATCGGGAACAACATAACTTTCTGCCTTATTGATCTCGCCAACATTGCCGCCGGGTTTGGGGCTCAGCCTGATGATCTGCAGCATTACTTCCTTCAGTTGTTCTTCATTAAGGTTTAAACCGCGTTGAATTTTTTCGTAATGCTTCTTGGTAAACTCGTCGAAATATTTCCTGATGGCCTGCATGGCTATATCAACATTCCTTCCTTCATCTTTTTGACGTTGTAATTGGATAAGCAAACATTCCTGCAGGTCACGGGCGGCTACGCCTGGAGGATCAAAATGCTGGATCTTTTTAATAATGGCTTCTACTTCTTCTTCGGTGGCAACAATATTCTGGCGAAAAGCGAGATCATCAACAATAGCAATTGTCTCCCTTCTTAGATAGCCATCTTCATCAATGCTACCCACAATTTGCTCTGCTATTCTTTGCTCTCTTTCATCCAGCTTCAGCAAACCGAGCTGGTCGAGCAGCATATCAAAAAAACTGGTCTCCGTTTTATAGGGGAGGGTTTTTTTATCGTCGTCTTCGGGGTAATTGTCATCGCGGAGTTTATAATCAGCAACATCATCATCGCCTTCCGAAACATATTCGCTGACATCTATATTATCATATTCATCTTCACTCCCATCCGGCTCATCAAATTCTTCTTCAGCTTCATTAAACTCATCTTTTAGTTCATCAGCATTTTCGTCGTGTTTTTCTTCCTCTAATTCAAGCGCGGGATTTTCTTCCAATTCCTCTTTGATCCTTTCTTCGAGGTTGGCAGTAGGCACCTGCAGCAGTTTCATCAGTTGAATCTGCTGGGGTGAGAGCTTTTGCAGTAATTTTTGTTGTAAGCTTTGGCTCAGTGCCATGGTTCGTCCTTATTGTTTTGTGGCCGGCTTCTAATTTTTCAAAAATCCGGCCAATTATCAAAAATCAGGCCGTAAATTTACAGAACATTGAACTAAGGATGCGACAACGCAGCTGTTATTTTCTTGTTGTGTTTATTTTAATTTTTTTTGGGGAAGTTTTTCCTCAAAAAAATTCCACATGTCATGAATTTTCAAATAATTATAAGGTTGGGATTAATTATGACCCTTCTGCGATAGTAATTCCAGGATCCCGGCTAAAAAAAATTTCAACAATTGTCAATCCTGAGGTTGCAGACAGTTATAGCGGCCTTGTCCGGCTTTCAAACGCATACAGTTTTGCCCCTGCTTTTAAACTGCAACTATCGGGTTTTTACAGTACTCATCTTTCTTTTATCTGCAAAACCGAATGGCAATTTGAAAAGCAAACTTCAGTTCCTCTCCGGGTAAGATTGGGTTCATTGGAATATGTGAACTGGCTGGAGCAAAAACCAAACTCGGTTAAACCGCAATAGCTATCTTCCAAACATTTTTTCCAGCTGATCCTGCTTAAACTCTAAGTAAGTGGGGGCGCCGTTGGGTGTTACATTTGGTTGCTCACAGGCGAAGAGATCATTTAGCAATTGTTTCATTTCTCTTTCAGTCAATCGCACACCCGCTTTAATAGCCTGTTGTTTGGCAAGCGAACGGATCAACTTTTCTCTTTTTGAAAATTTGACCTCGCTACTAAAGTGTTTGTATTGTTCAAGCAAAATATCAATGATGTGTTTTTCATTACCGGGTTCAACATCTGCGGGAGTGCCCTGGATCACAAAACTATTCTTGCCAAAAGGCCCGATGATATATCCCAGTTGTTGAAGATCATCCAGTATTTCGGCCATGATAGCTGTGTCGGCAGCAGCCAGTTCCATGGTAACAGGAAACATGCTTTGCTGTGTAGCCACCGGTTTGTCTTTGCTTGCCGATTTCAATTGTTCATATAATACCCTTTCATGTGCTGATTGCTGATGAATTAGCAGGAAACCGTTTGGAGATGGGGTGGTAATATAGGTGTTGAGTAATTGGGTGAGTTCGTTGTCAGACGTGAAAAGCGAAACGTGAGACACATTCCCGGCCGGTTGCTGATTTTGAGATTCTACCGTTTCCTGTTTCACGTTTGACGTTTCACTCTCATAAAAATCCCTCCAATGCTTTAATTCTCCTTTATCACTCTTTTCAATAAAATGCGCCTGGTTTTTTTGTGTAAAGCCCTTGAAGAGCGATGAAGAAGTGGCCGCTTCCTGTTTTCTTTCTGTAAAAGGCTGCTGAATAGAGGATAATTGTTGAATAGAAGCATCCAGGTCAAAATCCAGAGCAGGGGTTACGCTAAACTGTGCCAAAGCATGCTTAATGGCTGCCTGTACAAAAGCGTAAATTATTTTTTCATCTTCAAACTTGATCTCCTGTTTGGTGGGGTGAACGTTTACATCCACAACTGCAGGATCAAGATCGATAAACAATACATACATTGGGAAACTATCACCGGGTATCATTTCCTGGTAAGCGTTCATCACGGCATGATTCAGGTAAGCGCTTTTGATGAAACGATTGTTGACAAAAAAGTACTGATCACCTCTTGTCTTCTTCGCTGTTTCAGGTTTTCCAACAAAGCCATAAATATTCATGTAATCGGTCTCTTCTTTAACCGTTACCAGTTTTGCATTGTAATTATTTCCGAGCAATTGAACAATGCGTTGCTTCAGGCTTCCTGCTTCGAGGTGCATCATTTGCTGACCATTGCTGGTAAGCGAGAAGAAAATATGCGGAAAAGAAAGTGCTACTCTTGTAAACTCATCTACAATATGACGTAATTCAGCGTTATTGCTTTTTAAAAAATTTCTGCGGGCCGGCACATTGAAGAATAAATTCTTCATGGCAATGCTGGTGCCATTGGGAACCGCAATGGGTTCCTGTCTTTTTACGGCGCTATTCTCTACTTCAATACAAACACCCGCTTCATCTTCGGCTCTTTTTGTTTTTAATTCTACCTGTGCAACGGCTGCGATAGAAGCAAGCGCCTCACCGCGGAAACCCATTGTCTTGATATGAAAAAGATCC
>DASVNY010000129.1:0-1992 GCA_036383615.1 Chitinophagaceae bacterium | reverse complement strand
ACTCATAACATGAGTATTCAAAATAAACTTCGTGATTTCATGTCAGGCAAGATCGAAAAACAAAAACAGGAAGGTGCTGCATTTTTAGCAGCGAATAAAGACAAAGAGGGTGTTGTTGAGCTGCCGGGTGGTCTGCAGTATTTGGTGATCAAAGAAGGCAGTGGCGCGCAACCTTCGGCCAGTGATGCAGTAAGGGCTCATTACAAAGGGGCGTTGCTGGATGGAAAAGAATTTGACAATTCTTTTAAAAGAGGCCAGCCTTTTTCAGCACCCTTACGATCCTTAATAAAAGGCTGGCAGATTGCTTTGCCATTGATGAAGGAGGGAAGTCATTGGCGGTTATGGATACCATCCGACCTGGCTTATGGTGACAGGGGAGCGGGCAATGATATTCCCGGAGGTGCTACGCTCCTATTTGAAGTAGAACTGATCAATATTGTAAAATAAATTAGTTATGGCAACGATGACAGCTGATCTCCGTTACCCGGTCGGTAAATATGAACCGCAACCATTCTCCATCGAAAGAAAAATTGAGTGGCTGGCTGATCTGAAATTCTTGCCTTTATTATTGGAAAATGCAGTGTTGAATTTAGATGAAGCGCAACTGCAAACGCCTTATCGTGAAGGTGGCTGGACGGTGCACCAGGTAGTGCATCATGTTGCCGATAGTCATATCAATGCTTATTGTCGTTTTAAGCTTGCGCTAACAGAGGAGAATCCAATGATCAAACCTTACGAGGAAAAACTGTGGGCCGAAATGAATGATGTACAGAAATTGCCGATCAATATTTCTCTTACACTACTTCATGCCTTACATGCCCGCTGGCATGAGTCATTGAAATATGTTTCTGATAATGATTGGAACAACCGCACTGTTTTTCATCCTGAACATAAAAAGACATTACGTCTCTGGTATTTGCTTGGCATGTATGCCTGGCATGGGAAGCATCATGTGGCGCATATAACTTCATTACGAAGCAGGATGAATTGGTAATAAATGTTCAATATTCAATGCTCAACCCACAATGCTCAATTGAATATTGAAAATCGAGCATTGAGCATTGAATATTTTTATGAGTAATCTCAGATGGACGACCCTCTCTTCAGAATACCTCTTCAACGATCTATGGTTCAAAGTGCGCAGGGATAAATGTGAAACGCCGCAAGGAAAGATCATCGAACCATACTATGTCTATGAATTTCCAACATGGGTCACTGCATTACCTGTTACCGAAGATGGGAAAGTGATCATGGTGCGTCAATATCGTCATGCATTGGGTGAGGTATGCCTGGAAACTCCCGGTGGCTGCATGGATGATACCGATAAAAATTTTGAAGACGCTATCGCCCGTGAATTGCTGGAAGAAACCGGCTATTCTTTTTCTTCTTATGAATATCTCGGTAAAGTATCTCCTAATCCTTCTACGAACAATAATCTCATGCACATGTTCCTGGCGACAGGAGGGAAGAAGGTTGCCGATCAGCACCTTGATGCGAATGAGGAAATAGAAGTTGAATATTATACTATAGACGAGTTAAAGCAATTGCTCAAAGAAAACAGGATCATCCAGGCCATGCACGTTACATGTATCATGTATGCGCTTGAAAAATTATCCCGCTGATATATAAAGCTGTAATTACTTACCAGGTAGTATATCACCAGATAGCTACCGGGTTTGTAATGGAGAAAGGTTTTTCACGTTTTAATGGCAGAAAAAAACGGTAATTCTCCGGTGTTTTTCTCTTGGTTTTGCCTGGGATGGAATACTATATTTATGATGATTAATTAATCAAACCCTTATGATAACTATTGAGTGGAGTCGTGCCACGACTATCCTCTCATTGGTAAAATCGGCAGATGTTGCTGATAAAGGGAGCATTTGTTTGAGAAGAAATGGCAGGTGGTGGCGGGGGAGGACGCTGGGCGTTGGGCAATGTCGTTTAGTTAAGCTCTAAATTGCTCTTTTATAATTTGTAAATGTTTGGTATTTG
>DASVNY010000128.1:0-7965 GCA_036383615.1 Chitinophagaceae bacterium | reverse complement strand
TGGCCGCATCACATAACGCTTTTTCGGGCTCAGGATGCGTTTCAATAAACACACCATCCACACCTGCGGCAACGCCTGCACGGCTCAACACTGGTAAGAATTCTCTCGCCCCACCCTTTGCATCAGCGCTTGGTATTCCGTACTTGCGGATAGAATGGGTGATATCAAATACAACAGGGTAATTCAACTTACCCATATGATAAAAACTACGGGGGTCAACAACAAGATCATTATACCCCATCGTATAACCTCTTTCCGTTAAAATGATCTGGTCATTTCCTGCATCCACACATTTGCCAACAGGATGCTTCATATTATCAGGAGCTAAAAATTGCCCGTGTTTGATATTGATAACACGGCCTGTTTTTGCAGCGGCAGTCAATAACCCGCTTTGCATACAGAGATAAGCAGGGATCTGCAACACATCACAAACTTCAGCAGCAGGCGCTGCCTGGTCAGGGTAATGTATATCTGTCAACACAGGGAAACCAAATTGCTCCTTGATCTTCGCCAGCATTTTTATACCAGCAGCCAAACCAGGTCCCTGGTAATAAGAAAGATTACTACGGTTATCTTTCAGGAATGAAGATTTGTAAATAATGGGAACCTTCATTCTTTCACTCACCTCTTTCAGTTTCTCCGCGGTCTTCATCATCACTGTTTCTTCTTCAATCACACAGGGGCCAGAGATAACGAACAATTGATCATCTCCACAAGAAATATTTCCAACGTTTACTTTTTTCAGACTCATATTACATTCTTTTGTACAATTCTTTAATTGATTCTACTGAAATCTTTTGTTGCCAGTCAACACCAATAGCATGATTCCACATATGTGGAAGATTAAATGCCACTTCTGCCATTGCCGTGATCTGCTCATCTGTCCAGTTCTTACTCAATCCCTGCGGTAAATGGATATTATGCCGCACCAGCATTTCCCTGAACTCTTTTAATCCATCACCATAAAAATCTTCGAGATGCTGAAAGGCGATGCAATTCGCCAAACAATGTTTGGCTCCTAATATTTTTGACAATCCATAGCTCAATGCATGGCATACGCCTACTTCAGAATAAGTAAGACTTAATCCACCCATTAAGGAGGCTACCATTAGTTTATCGTCATTCTCCGGAGTTTGCCCGGCATTATCACCAAGATAAACTTCACGACAGAGTTTTAATGATTGTTCAGCATATGCATGACTGAATGCATTATTCAGCATTCCTGTTTCAGACTCTATACAATGGATATACGTGTCCATGCCAGTATAGAACCATTTATCAGTTGGAACAGAAGCGATCAGTTCAGGGTCGAGGATAACCTGGTTGAAAACGGTCCATTCGCATTTCAATCCCAATTTCTTTACCGGGCCCGTTAATACGGCAGTTGTTGAAACTTCAGCGCCGGTGCCTGAAATAGTAGGAACACCCAGGTGATAGATACCAGGTTTCTTGATAAGATTCAATCCCTGGTACAACACAGAAGACCCTTCATTAGTGAACATCAGCGATACTGCTTTCGCGATATCCATGATGCTGCCTCCCCCAATACCGATCACACCGGCAGGCAATCCTTTTGATTGCAGCACTTCATCTCTTAAAGCATCTATCTGGTCGGTAGTTGGCTCGTAAGGATCAACATCAATGAATTTTACAACATCGTCTGCTTTGGCAGGGATCCGTTTTGCCAGTTCTTTTCCGTTGAAATAATTGTCAACCACAAAAAGAAAGAACTGGTCATTTTCATTTCGTTTTTCGGCCAGGATGCTATCCATCATATCAAAGCTGCCACGACCAAAAACGACTTTCTCGATATTCTTAAAATTCTTATGCATGTGCCGGTTCAAGAGCTTTGGTAACAGAATCAGCAATTCGTTTGGCCAGTTGACGAACATCATCTTCCGTCCAGGTGCAACGAACGCCAAATGAAATAAGACGACCGATCACTTCCTGTGTTTTAGGAAGATCAAGATTTTTATAATCCTGTGGCGCTCCCAGCACTTCTATTGCAAGCTTAGAAGCTGTTCTCATTTCTTTGATATGATCCCACTGGTTGATGAAATGATACATGTTGATGTACCAGTAATTAAATCCACCAATACCTGCTTTGTTGAATTCTTCCACTGTTCTTTTTGCCGCGTCGGTATCAGGTAGAAATATATTTAAGAATGTAGCGGAATCTCCAGCAGGATCAGCAAGCGTTGCAAAAGAGATACCTTCTGTTTTTGACAGTAGTTCAATTAACAGTTTTTTATTCCTGTTATTAGCTTCTCTGATCTGTGGCACTTTACGGGTTTGAGCCACGCCGATCGCCGCATGTAATTCGCTAATGCGATAATTGAACCCCAAAATTGGATGTTGCTCCATGCCACGGTTATTACCTATATGATCATGACCATGATCGGCATAAGAGTCAGCCAGCTTATACACTCCTTCGTCATTTGTAACCATCACACCACCCTCACCTGCTGTTGCTATTTTAAAAAAGTCGAAAGAGTAGCAACCTGTTTTTCCAAACATCCCAGTTGCTGTGCCTTTATAAGAAGCGGCAAAAGCCTGTCCCGCATCTTCAACCAGGGTCAGGTTATGTTCTTTAATTACCGGCATGATCGAATCCATATCAGCCATACCGCCACACATATGAACCAGGCAAACTGCTTTTGTTTTTGGAGTAACAACTTTTTTAATGCCTTCAGCACTTAAACAAAGCGTTTCATCTATTTCAGCAAATACCGGTAATGCCCCGATAAAGAGTACGGCCTCGATAGTTGCGATATAAGTAAAAGCCGGAACGATAACCTCATCACCAGCGCCAACACCGGCGGCTGCCAATGCTGTTGAAACCGCTGTTGAACCACTTGAAACAGCATGGGCATATTTTGCTCCCGTTATTTTCTTTACTTCGGCTTCAAAATCCCTTGCTTTCCAAATCCCTTTGCGGGGTTCATCATGGTTATAGCGGAAAAAGATGCCTGTTTCAAGCACATCATTTATCTCTTTTCGCTCCTCGGCACCATACAATTCGGTTCCTGGCATAGTTATTTTTTTAAGGCAGCAAAGATACGTTTTGCCGGCCAATCTCCCGGACTGGAAATCATGGGATTTTAGACCGGTATGGGCATAAAAAAAGCCACCGTAAAGATGGCCTTTGAATCATTTTGAGCTTATTATTATCGAAGATCAACCACTTCTACACCAGGATATTTTGATTTATCAAAAACAAACTGGTTATCCGGGATCACGGTAGTTGTGTTCATCCCTGTAACGCTGTAAATGTAACGATCACCAGTCTTTTCAAGCACCCTTGTGCTATTGATGGTCTTAGCGGTCTTATCAACCATCAGATAAACTTTATGAAAGGGTTTGCTTTTATCCGTCGGCGTCATTTCAATTTCCTGGATCGCTTTACCGGCAACTTTCTTTTCGCCATTCAGCTTATAAAGAAAATCATTGTCATAGAAATTAGTAAAAAGCTTTTGCGGGGTGATAGTGCCACCGGATGCATCAAGATTACTTATAGTGACTTCGTTGGCTGCTTTATCATAGTTCCAAACGGTTTTGCCATCGCAGAATATTTCCTGCCCGCTAAAACTAACCCGGTATTTTGTTCCTTTCATTTGAATGGTGCCCGTTTTGGTAGAAAGTGCTTTGCCAGCGGCGTTTTCTACTTTATAAGTGAAAGTAGCTTTAACCGATTTATACGTTTTGAATTTGGCACTAACAGCATCCAGGATCTTTTTAGCCTCAGGATCATTTCCCTGGGCCATCATTGTATATCCAACACTTATCAAAGCCAAAACCATGTACAGTTTTTTCATCATATTGTATTTTTTTCTAAAGGAGGCGCAAAGATATGTTTTTACGCTTATCAGGATGGACAATCATCGTACCGGGTTGCAAAAGCTGTCTTTTTCTTAACAAAGCGCTAACCCAACATATCCAGGTGCTGCTGCAATTCAATTTCCGTTTTAATTAACACATCACGGGCCTTGCTTCCCTGGTTAGGACCCACAACACCCGCCGCTTCCAATTGATCCATCAAACGTCCCGCACGGTTATAACCCAATTTCATTCTGCGTTGCAATAATGAAGTTGAGCCTACCTGGTTCTGCACGATCAGTTTTGCCGCTTCTTCAAACAATGAATCGCGATCAGAAAGATCGAAATCTTTTCCTTCGAGTTCTTTTTCGTCAACATATTCTGGCAGCAAAAATGCCTGGGGATAGCCCCGTTGATCGCCAATAAAATCAACTATTTCTTCTACTTCAGGCGTATCAACAAAAGCGCATTGCAAACGCGTCACTTCGCCATGATGCGATATCAGCATATCACCTTTACCGATCAATTGTTCAGCACCACCGGTGTCAAGAATGGTTCTTGAGTCTATTTTAGAAGAAACCTTAAAAGCAATACGGGAAGGGAAGTTTGCCTTGATTGTACCTGTGATAATATTTACCGAAGGTCGCTGCGTGGCAATGATCAAATGAATACCAACCGCACGGGCCAACTGAGCCAAACGGGCTATCGGCATTTCCACTTCCTTACCCGCTGTCATGATGAGATCAGCAAACTCATCTATCACCAGCACGATAAAGGGCAAGTATTGGTGACCTTTTTGCGGATTCAGTTTCCGCTTGATGAATTTTTCGTTGTATTCTTTGATATTTCTTGCGCCGGCTTCTTTCAACAGATCATAGCGGTTGTCCATTTCAATGCAAAGCGCATTCAATGTATGCACCACCTTTTTTGTGTCGGTGATGATCGCATCTTCTTCGCCGGGAAGTTTAGCAAGGAAATGCTTCTCGATGTTCCGATAGATACTTAACTCAACTTTCTTGGGATCGATCAATACAAACTTTAGTTGAGAAGGATGTTTTTTATACAATAGCGAAACCAGTATCGCATTCAATCCAACGGATTTACCCTGGCCGGTTGCGCCCGCCATTAACATGTGTGGCATTGAGGTGAGATCGACAATAAAATTCTCATTGTCGATCTTTTTACCAATGGCAATGGGCAAGCTATAATTGTTGTGCTGGAATTTTTCAGACGATAACAGCGTTTTCATGCTCACCACTGTTTTCTTCACATTGGGAACTTCGATACCAATAGTTCCTTTGCCGGGAATAGGAGCGATGATACGGATGCCAAGCGCTGCCAAACTCAACGCGATATCATCTTCCAGGTTTTTGATACGTGAGATACGAACACCGGCAGCAGGAACGATCTCATACAGTGTAACTGTCGGGCCTACCGTCGCACTGATCTTTTGTATCTCGATCGCATAGTTTCTTAAAGTAGCGATGATCTGGTTCTTGTTATTCTCTAATTCATTTGCATCCTGTATGATCCTTTCACTTCCATGAGCTTCCAGAAGATTTAAGCCGGGATATTTATAATCACGCAAATCGAGTGTGGGTTCATAAGGAGGCAGGGCTTCAACTGCGGCGCTTTCTTCTTCAATCTTTTCGGGAGCTTCTTTTATTTCAAGTTCCAGTTCACCTGATGATTTTTTCTCTTTTGGAGGAGATTTCTTTTCAATGACAGGTTCTTCAATTGGCGTTTCTTCTATAACAGGGATGACCGGTTTGTCATCCAGTTCATGCCCATGCATGATATCGCTGATGATCTCTTTTTCTACAAGCGTTTCTTCTTCTATTAATGGCTCCTCTTTCTCTATTACTTTGAACTCAAATTTCTTTTCTTCCTTAACAGGGTTTATTAATAATCCTCCCTCCTGTTTCATGGAATTGCCTTTGAGTGCATCCACGTTGCCTTCACTATAAATATCATTGATAGTTTTGCCGGCAATAACAGGCGCACTTTCTTCTCCAGTTTTTTCTGAATCATCTTCATCTGTTGCTGGCACTTCCTCCTTTTTCTGCGGAAGGTTGAATGAAGGATTGAACTGCCAGATAAAATAACCAACTGCCAGCAATAACAACACAGCCGCTGTTCCAACTGTGCCCAATGCACCAACCAGCCAGCGGTTGATCATAGCGCCTACTCCGCCACCAAACCGGAATTCACTTGCGGCAAAAATGAAAGCCAGTGAAACTGACAGCACCAGTAAACCTAACGTAACATATTTCAGGTTTCTCCAGATGGAAAACACTCTGCGTTTAAAAAGGAGGTTCACCCCCACTACAAAGAAAAAAGTGCAGATGAGTAAAGAAGCAACACCAAATCCTTTATAAATAAAAAAATGAGAGACCAATGCACCCAACCTGCCCAGCAGGTTATTTACCGTAACATTATTATCGAACAGTATCGAAGCACCTTGTGAAGCCTGAGCCTGGTCCTCTTTCCAGGTAAAGAAATAGGAAAAGAACGCGATAAAAAGAAAGATTGAAACAAGGATGGATACAGCCCCGGTGATCTTCCAGGTTCTTTCATCACGGGCAAGGCTGCGCAGGTCAATGCTTGCCTCTTTTTCCTGTTGAAGGTCAGAAGGGTTCGTTTTTGCCGGTTTATTCTTAGGACTATTTGCGGCTTTCTTTTTCTTAGGCTGGGCCATGGCGGCAAAGATAATGCAGAACAAGCTATGAGCCACGAGCTGTGAGCCACGAGCTCGAAGCTCGCAGCTCATGGCTCACGGCCCTATTCCAAATTACCCTAAAAGTGGTAGAAGCACCGCTATTAAAAACAAAACCCTTGTATTACATTTGACGACTTAGCTCAAACTGCCTGATGAGAAAATTCAGCGGATACAAATTTTTACCGGCTCTGATCTTTTTCCTTGTTTGTTCATCCAAGTTAGCGGCACAGGATACGATCATCACTCCATCTATTGACATCAGTAAGATAACTTATGCCCGCTCGATCTATGGCCTTTCTGCCAGCGCATTTATCAACAACAATCAAAGTATTGAACAACTCTATCCCACCCTTCGCTTTCAAAAAGGAATACAATTTGACGGGAACATACCACCAAAATATGTAACAAGAAAACCTGTTCTGCGATTTACCGTTACCAATAGTTCAGATAGTACTGTTGAGGTATGGTTTTTTCCCGGCTTTTATTATTGGAACAGCACCCTGTACAGAAAAGATGCGGATGGGTTAAAAAAAATACCCGATCAGCGACCCGGCATAAATGACAATCTCAGTTATTGCCTGATTTCATTACAGCCTCATGACTCAACTACCATTTTTGCTGAACTCAGTCTTGTAAAGACCTATATCAACACCATGCGGCCGCGGCTTATTCATAAGCTAAGGATCAAATCGTTTGTCAGCGATCTGCAGATGGATCATCTCCAGCCAAATATGGTGACATTTCTTTTCAGTGGCCTCTTGCTGATGATGATCCTGTTCTCCATTGCCAATTATGTGCAAGGGGGCAATAAAGAATTCCTGTACTATTCCGGCTATGCTCTTTTTTTAGGAGGCATGTTATTTACCAAGGCTCTTTATGATTTCAGGTCCAACCCGGTCAGTTATTTTCTGGAAAGCTATCTTGACTTTATCATGCAGGGCATCGGCATCATGTTTTATATGGTCTTCATGCAGGTTTTTTTGCAGACGAAACAAAATCATCGCTTTTTGCACCGGCTTTACAATTTCGGGATTGTGATGCTTCTATTGTCGTTGCTTGCATTCAGCTATCTCCACTATTTCTCTGATAATTTCTCTTTGCAAAACCTGATCGAGAATCTCACCAAATTCCTGTTACTCGGCATGACCATTGTTTTCCTTGTATATGGACTTCGT
This sequence comes from Chitinophagaceae bacterium, assembly GCA_036383615.1. GTDB lineage: Bacteria > Bacteroidota > Bacteroidia > Chitinophagales > Chitinophagaceae > CADEDV01. Next base: position 255 of record DASVNY010000128.1, on the reverse strand, counting down.
CACTGGAACGATAAACTTCTCCGTTACCTATTTTGGGGAAATTTTTGTCTCTTCCTGTTTTCGATGCTATCACTTATGTCGTTGATCCTTGACATGAGAATACTCCCCGGGCTGTTGGGTTCTTCCTTATTTCATTACGAGATAGGTATTTTCTCGAACTGGTGTTCTTCCTTGTCGGATTGAATTATAAGAATAAAAAACTTATCATCGAACAGACCCGTGAAGGAGAAAGATTGAGAGCAGAGAACCAACTAA
>DASVNY010000127.1:0-4486 GCA_036383615.1 Chitinophagaceae bacterium | reverse complement strand
GCGATGTTTGTGACGAAGTCTTTCGCTTGCACGTGTGTAGTATCCTTTTCCTCCTTCTTTTTTCTTGCCGCCAAAGGAGGCATAGGGTTGCAACACTTTCTTTACATCCGCGTCAGCATCATATAATTTGGAGATCGTGTTCAGTGGCAAAGCTTTGGCAAGGTGTTCGGGATCATTGTTATGATCATCGAACAAAGCAAGCACTGCATTGGTATAAACGCCTACTGCCTTTGGCAAACCTGCAGCACCTTTTGTAATTCCTGCACGGATCCAAAATAATCCTTCTTTCAATTCCCTTGACTTTGTTTCAAAGTCAACCGGCACCTGGAGGGTGACAATTCCCGACCGGATAAGCTGTTCAGTGCTGTCGGCCAGCAAATGTTTATCAACATGCTTCCAGCCACTTTCAGAAAGATAATTCCAATCTACAGCTGAATGGTCTATCGAAATATCTTCCGACCCTTCGTTGAGCTGGATGAGTATCGAAATATTTTGATTGATCTGCGCTTTGTCAATTCCTATATACAATGAGGATTCAAACAACACATTACCCGTTATGGAGCCATCGCTCTCTTTTATCTCCATATCGAACCGCGGTAGCAGGTAGAGTTCTGTGAGAATTTCTTTATTGCCGAATGGCAGAAGATGAAAATATTGTCCTTTGTCTGTATCCTTTGCTGAGAAGTGCAATGTTTGAGTGGCTGTGTAATTAAGTTTTACAGATTGCAGCACCGGAGTGTAGGGCGGATTGGGAATCGAATTGTTAACCTGGTCGCTCGTGAATTTCACCGTTTGCTCCGCGAATAGTTTGGGCCACTTTACATGACCAAAAGCTTGCGACGGCGCTGAGAGCTGCATTCGTACAAAACCATTTTGTGTTTCAGGAGTGAACGACAGTATCCTGACCGAATAATCGGGCGGTGGAAGCAAGGTCTCTTCATCGGTGAGGGATGGACTCAAAGTAGTGGTGGCCGATGATAAGAAAGAAGTATCAGTTGCTGCACCGGGCCTCCATGCTTTATTTCTCAACAACTGAAATTTTCCTTTGAAACTATTATTGTCAGTGATACTAATGTATGTGCCGCTGGCTTTAGAACTACCATTATAATAATAGTAATCATAATTGTCTGCTTTGATCTGGGTGCTATAATTCTGCCATTCCAGGTCGAGTGAATAACTGCCTAACTTTTTGTGTTCTATTTCCGGATGGCCGATTAAAAAGAACGAACCGATTTTTGGCATTGGTCCAAACAATTGAACCGGTTTTGTAGCATCGAGTGCCCCCAGCTCATTTTGAAGAGAGAGGTTTGCAAGACCTTTTGCAGCAACGGTTATGTCAACAGCGCTAATGACAATATTTTCCAGTTTGGCGTAGGCATCGTTTTGCGATTGATCAAGCACAAATTTGAAAGCGGGATAGGTGGTTGCAAGATTTTCTTTGTGTAATTCGTCGTTATACCCAACTACAGGTTTGTAATGATTGAGCAGGGTAATGGTAAGGGTGAACGTGCTGTTATCGAAACTGACAGTACTGTTCTCCGGAATGAGTTCATCCCAGCCTTTTACACCTGTAGTGAAAATATTGAACAGCAATGTCCAGTCACCGGCTCCAAGTGTTGAAATTTTGGTCATGCCATTGGAGTCGGTGTAAAACCTGAATTTTATTTCCCTTGTTCCTTCAGTGAGGTGAAGCAATGGAGTAGCAATGTAAAATCCCAGTTTGCAGCTATTGACCAGTGTACCATCTATTTCCTTTTTTGAACGCTCATCGCCGAATACTTTCCACGAAAGATCTTCGGTAGTAAAAGGTGCACCCTTTCCATCTTCGGAATTCGCGACGGAAGAGGCAAAGACTTCTTTCGATTTTTTTACGCAAGCGACATACTCGGGTTGGAGATAAACGTTTTTTAATTCGGCGATTGTCGCCTGGTTGATCACCAATTCATTTGTAGTGCCGTATAGTAACAACTTCCCTGTTCCATCTTTTCCGGCATTCAGAAGTGTGTTGTCTCTTACCAGGTGGGTAATCGTATTCCTGGCTGGCTGAAGAACGATATGAACGCCGTCTGGTGTTGGATCAGCCGGCTTCATTTGGAGCACCCTGTCGTAATAATATTCCAGGTGTTTTCGGGTGAACTCATTCAAATCATCCTGGGCAAGCCCGAATAACTTCAAAAAAGCGAGCATTAACCCGTGATGAGCATAATGAGCGGAATTATTGTTTAAACTGTTTTGAAGAAATTCAGTTGCACGCATAATTATTCTGCCATAGGCTTCAAAAGCACGACGGAAAAGCTGTTTCAACTGAAGAGTAGAATAGTCGATCTTGTCGAAATCATCTGTCATCGTAGCATCAGCAAAGAAATTTTCTTTAAAGCCTTTTGCCGGATCATAGGCTGGTTCGGTTGTGAGCGTTTTCAAAAAGCTGATATACGCATTCCATTTGGAGATCGTTTGCGAATAACTGTCACTGATCCATATCTTGTCAAAGGCAATTAATTCAAGGATATTTTTAGAATAACCGAACTGGTAATCGTCATCCGTTGAAGAAGTGCCTGTATAAAGCTTGAAGGGTTTGTTGGGCGGAGGGGTAGGAGACTCGATACCGGGAACAAGTTGAAAGGCGTTCAAATACCTTGCGGCCGCATTCATCATGTCGGTAGAAAGATTGGAGCGGATCTCTGTTGCTATTTCTCTTTGCAAAGGAAATATAGCTGGTATGGAAACGAAGAATGAATTAATATCCCGGTAAATTGAAAAAATAACATCCCACCAGACGCGGTAAGCCGCAAATCTTTTTGATTTACTGTCCTCGTTTTCGTAACGGTCCAGGTATTTGTAGAAAGTAATATTAGGAAGCGTAAAATCAACAACGGAAATACCAGCGTAATTAAATGCTTCATCTGAAAGGATCAGCGGCTGCCAATCGCCCCCGGGTTTGTAAGTATGCTGTCCGTCGAAGGTTATATAATACCTGATCAGTTTCGCATATTTTGAAATAAAAACCAACAAGTCAGCGATCTTTCTCTCATCGGGAAGAACATAGCGGGGATCAAGCGCCTTTGAAAGACGTTCATCCTGGCGTGTTCCGGGAATAACAAGATCATTTTTTTTAAAACAGTCGCTCATTGTTTTCCTTCTTTCAAATAAAACGGATATACATAATTGGCTCTTGAATTTGTTGCATCAACAGTAAACTCAATCGTTATGATCATCAATCCTTCGCTGTCTTTGAAATCGACCACCACTTTATCGAGAGTAATTCTTGGCTCGTAGTAAATGATCGAATCCTCGACGAGTTTTTTGATGTATGCTTCCATCCCCCTGTTAACAGGATCGAAAACGTAATCTCTCAGGTTACATCCATAATCTGCCCGCATAATCCTTTCACCAATCGTTGTAGAAAGCAGTATGTGCAGGCTTTCTTTAATATCCTGTTCGCCGTTTGACATGATCGTATAACCACCTGTTTTTTCAAATGCCGGTGGAAACGCCCACCCGATGCCAATAAACCGGGAATCGTTGTTCATACATTCATTTTGTTAACCCATACTTACAGTAACACAGCCGACTGCTGCAGATGCTCCGCATCCACAACTATCTCCTGCACGCAAAGCAGGTTTTCCCCCGATCAGTACCTTGCCGCTTCCTGCGGTAAAAGGACTACTGGTTGGTTGATGACCACTTGGTGGTAATGAACACACGTGCATGTCTCCAAGCACAGCCGCGGGCATTCCCCCGATCATTACCGTGGCTACACCAGGACCGGTAATAGTTCCGCCGTGGTTTGTTATATCTGTTACTCGTGCTGCTGCTGCCATAGTCGTTTAATTTATTTGTACCATTGAGCCTTTTACTGTTGTTGTTCCGCTTGCCGACATTTCAGCGGAACTGCCTGATATTTTTGCCGACGAATTTGCTTTTGCTTCCAATTCGTTTGAGCTGAGTGCTAATTTTCCGGAAGCAGCCTCCAGTTTAATATCTTTTGCACTTTTGATCATAATGCCTTCTTCACTCATTGTGATCTCATTATTGTGCTGGTCCTTCAATATTATTTTCCCTGCATCATCGTCGAGTGTCAGGCTGTTCTTACCCGGCGTAGCGATCTTGATAATTTTTTTTTCGTCGTTGAACCATAGGGTAAGTTTTTCGCGGGTTACAAATCCTTTTTCATGATTGACATTTTTCGCAGGCATTATCGCAGGCAAAGCCGAACTGTTTAGCATGCCAAGAATGACGGGATGTCTCGGGTCATCATTGATAAAACCAAGTATCACTTCGTCACCCACTTCAGGACGGAAAAAACTGCCACGTTCTTTACCTGCATCCAGCAGCGCCTGGCGGGCCCATACACCATCAGCTTCCGCATCGGCCATTGGTATTTTGACCAGCACTCTGTCCTCGCTCAATGGATCATTCTCTATTTGTGTAACTACTCCCACCTGCAAACCACTCACAGCCGGAATTATTCCTGATGCCGGCCATT
>DASVNY010000126.1:0-2491 GCA_036383615.1 Chitinophagaceae bacterium | reverse complement strand
CGGCGACTTTATCCAATACAGTATTTACGTTTTTCTTTATGTCGGTATCAGTGAAGCCGTTTTCTTTTATAGCTGTAAGGGCCGCAACTGTTCCGCACCAGGTGCGAAGGTCTTTGGCGGTGAAATCATCGGAAGCCAATGAACGGATATAATCATTGACCATTCCTGAGTCGATGGATTGACGGGCTCCTTCTTCATCTATATATTGAAATAACTCTTTGCCTGGAATATCCCTGCAATGTTGAACGATCTTTGCCAGTTTCCTGCTTTTAAGCGAGATTGTATGCTGCACTCCTTTCTTGCCGCGAAAACAAAGTTCCAGCCTGCTCCCTTTAATAGCTGCATGTTTATCTTTTAAAGTGGTAAGACCAAATGAGCCATATAATTTTTCATAAAACTCATTGCCTATTCTTATACCTGTTTTTTCCATCAGGCTAACAACGGCCGCAAGGACCTTGTTTTTAGGTAAGCCTTGTAAGCTCAGATCTGCTTGCATTTTTCTCCGGATCTGTGGTAACGCTTTTCCTAATGCAGGGAGCCGGTAGAATTTGGTCTTATTGCGTAATTCATTCCATGAAGGATGGTAGCGATATTGTTTGCGGTTCAGTGAATCCAAACCGGTAGCCTGTAAATGTCCTTCCCCACTGGCGCATATCCATACATTTTTCCAGGCGGGAGGGATCACCAGTGAACGAATACGTGAGAGTGTGGACTTATCTTTTATAGTTTTGTTTTTATAAACATATTTGAAGTTCTTGCCGGCTGCTATTCGTTCGATCCCTTCTTCTTTGCTGTTAACATAAATCAGTTGAACAGCTTTGGCACTCGCAGCAGGATCTTGTGCGATCTTTTTAAGAACACTCTTTTTTAATACAGGGATATGTTTTGTTTTCAATTTCAAATGATCATTCAATCTTTTCAAATTCATACTTTCCTTTTATATACTTATTCAGAAAACTGCCTTTTGACAGAGCAGTTTTCATCGCATTATATACTTTTTCTGGTACTTTTTTATAATCATATACCATTCCAGACACATATACAATACGCAGTGTAGCGCTGCTGGCCCTGTATATTATTGATGATATGACAGAAGAAGGCATAAATTATTCTTCAATAACTAAGTTCAGCATCAAAACTTTATGCCAGATTTTTGAGCATGTTCAAAAAAACGGCATGTGTCATTCCATACAGGCACCGTATTTGTTTTTCTATAAGTAATTAAAATGAAGGATCATGAAGAAAGAGCTTTTGCAAACAGTAAAAGCCACCTTTTGTTTAATGAGTCTTTTTGCTTTTCTCTCCACCACGGCCCAGCAACAGGTAATTGCTAATAAAGACAATACACATCCTGAACAGTCAACACAACAATATATTACTGCAAGAGTATTGTCGTTTGCAGTTAGGTCAATGAATGGGTATAATGAGATAAAATGGAACACAACAAATGAGCGGGATACCCGCCGCTATATTGTTGAGTACACTAATGATGGGCTTAATTATTTATCAGCTGGTGAGCAAATTCCCGTTAGCGGAGATTATACCATGAAGCATCATATACTCGATCAGCGGGCATCGCTTTACCGTATTAAAATTGAAAAGAAAGATGGGAGATTTTCCTATTCGGGAAATATTTTGCTTGATGGTGCTGAGATGCCGGCAGTACTATTGTATCCTACCATAGTAGAGAATAACACGATAAATTTAAAAATGGATCTGCCTGTTCAGAGAATTGAAGTTATTTCTTCTGAGGGCAGATTGATCTTTTCCAAACAAATGGGCGGGCTAACAGGCTCAACACAGGTAATTGTACCAGTCTTGTCAAAAGGAACATATTTTATGCATTTCATTGGAGACGGCTGGAAAACCACTTCAAAATTTATGGTCGCAAATTGAAGTTATTTCTCTGCTAATACCGATTGCTCTCTCCATTGCTTTGCATAGGCAATAAAATCTTTAGCCTGTTGCAGGTACTCATTGGCAAATGCTTCAGCGGGAGCGGTCTCATTGATCCGCATAACTGCGGTTTTGAAACTTTCCTGTTCTGTATAAAGACCGTTGGCTGTAAAATGCTGATCAAAGTCTTTTAAAATACCATGCTGTGTATTGCATTGCACACCCTGCTGTAGAAGCAATGCTTTTGCGCTGTGTACCTGTGCTGAATAGGCATTATAAATTCCATCTGCCCATTGAGAATTAGTCAGGCATTCTTCTGCCGCAATAATTTTTTCTTCTGCTTCGAGAATAAGTGTTGCCACCAGGTCGATCATTACTCCCGCGCACTCACCGACGCCGATAGCGGTAGCAAATTTTTCTTGCTGCCCCCAATCTAAATAATCTTCTGCCTGCAGGGTTTCAAGACTGGCCAGAGGTTTCAATAGTTCATAATAATATCTTTCGCCATTACGCTGACTAAATTGTAAGAACGATTCACCTGCTGCGGCCTTATTCTTATAATCGGTCAGTATGGTCCTTACTACATCCGGCCCCC
>DASVNY010000125.1:0-1642 GCA_036383615.1 Chitinophagaceae bacterium | reverse complement strand
CCGACACTGTGAGGATTGATAGTATCAATCCAAGTATAAATATCTTTTTCATACAGGTCAAAATTGATGGGGTTATGACGGGCTTGGAGCCAGAAGGTTTAAACCGGCAGTAATTTTACCGGGAACTACGTAGAATTCTATGTGAGAACTATGTCTCTATGTGGTGCAAACAAGCTGTGGTCCACTTTATCTCTTAAAACAGCTCAGCCTGTGTGGGCAGGAGGCGAAAGCTTTTGCGGTGATAAAGGCATAAGCCGTGTTCTTCAATAGCCTGACGGTGAGCCGCAGTGCCGTATCCTTTATTCGTGTTCCAGCGATATTGCGGAAATTCAGCATGAAGCCGCTGCATATATTCATCCCTGTAAGTCTTGGCAAGTATGCTCGCAGCCGCTATAGATGAATAAATGCCATCACCCTGGATGATACAATGATGTGGTGTTTTTTTATATGCAGTAAACCGGTTCCCGTCGATCAATAACAGTTGCGGCTTTGTTTTGAGCTGGGCGATCGCCAAATGCATCGCCTTAAAAGACGCTTTCAGAATATTTATCTTATCAATTTCTTCATGGCTCACCGATGCCACAGCATAAGCAATCGCTTCTCTTTCTATTATTGGTCGCAACTCATCCCGTTCTTTTTCTTGCAATTGTTTTGAATCATTCAATAAGGGATGATAAAAATCTTTGGGCAAGATAACAGATGCGGCAAACACAGGACCGGCATAACAACCTCTCCCCGCTTCATCGCAGCCGGCTTCTATAAGTGTGTCCTGGTAAAATGGTTTCAGCATCTGCGCTTGCAATTTGATAAATATCTTCCAACAAAAAATCTTTTCATCCGGTTTCTACAGGTAATTTTGTCCCCATTATGTCAGCAGAACTTTCTCAGCGTTCGTCAAGGCCCGTTGCCATTTGGTTGTTGGTCGGTGTGGCAATGCTTATCATACAAATTTTATTGGGCGGAATTACAAGACTGACCGGTTCCGGTCTTTCCATTACAGAATGGGACGTTATCACCGGCGCATTGCCCCCCATGAACGAGCAACAGTGGTTGACTGAGTTTGAAAAATATAAACACACACCCCAGTTCAATTACCTGAATGTTGACTTCACATTAAAAGATTTCAAATTCATTTTTTTCTGGGAATGGTTCCATCGATTTTGGGCAAGGTTGATAGGAGTCGTTTTCGCGATCCCCTTTATCATTTTCCTGGTTCAAAAAAGATTTAAGCCCGAAATGGTAAAACCGCTGATCATCCTGTTCCTGCTCGGGGCACTGCAAGGTGCTGTCGGCTGGATAATGGTGGCAAGTGGGTTAACAGGCGATGCTATCTATGTAAAACCAACAAGGCTCGCATTGCATTTCATTTTTGCAATGGGTCTCTTGTGTTATACATTCTGGTTTGCTTTGCAGTTGCTGGGGCCAAAAGAAAAGGTCATAGCAAACTCCCCGGCAAGAAAGCTTATCATCACAACTCTTGTCATTCTTGTTGTCCAGCTCATTTATGGTGCATTAATGGCGGGTCACAAAGCCGCTACTTCCGCCCCAACATGGCCAGATATTAATGGATATGTCCTTCCTCCAGGTATGATGGGAAATAATGAAGGGTTATTGAATCTGATCGACAATCGTATTACCATTC
>DASVNY010000124.1:0-4421 GCA_036383615.1 Chitinophagaceae bacterium | reverse complement strand
AGTGATGCGATCTTTTTAAGAACAGCTTCCGGTATAACAGGACCGGCAGTAGCAGAAGGAGCAGTTGCTGCCTGTACCGAAAAGTTCATTGATACAAAGAAAATGCAGGTAAGCAGGTAAGTAATGATGCGTCTCATGTTAGATGGTTTGTAAATAAATATATAGCATAACTAATATATTGCCAAATAAGGAGTTCAATAGCTATTTTTGCCGCAACACAATGAGAGTAAATAATTTTTTTAAGCGACTGACCAATTGGGAGCTATGGAATTTTTATGTGCTGTATTTCCCTGTCAGTTTTGTCTGGTTCTGGTATTGTATCCGTAGCGGTTCTCTGTGGTTCTTTAGCTCTTCTAATCCTACCATCACTTTTGGGGGATTTGAAGGAGAGGGGAAGAAAGAAATGTATGACCAGTTGCCTGCCCATTTGGTTCCCCGCACTATTTATATCATGCATGACCTGCCTTATTCTGAAGTAAGAAAAAAAGTTGAGGAGGCTGGGTTCACATTTCCCTTTATCGTGAAACCGGATGTAGGCATGAAAGGCATCCTTTTCCGGAAAATTGAGAACGATGAACAATTAATCAAGTATCATGAAAGGATACCGGTTGAATATATTGTGCAGGACCTGGTGGAACTACCGGTGGAGGTCAGTGTTTTTTATTATCGCTATCCCTGGGAGCAAAATGGAACGGTGAGTGGGTTTATCGATAAAGAATTATTGCAGGTAAAAGGAGACGGAAGTGCTACTCTCAGGGAGCTTATACAAAAACATCCGAGGGCGAAATTCAGGATGGAAGAAATGGAACATCGTCATGGTCACCGTTTTGATCGTATTGTTCCCAACAATGAAGTGTTCTATTTGTCCTATGCGGGTAATCATAACCGCGGAGCGCACTTTACCAATCTTCATAAAGAGATCAATGATGATATCAGGAAAGTGTTTGATGAACTGAGCCATTACACCGACAAGTTTTATTATGGCCGTTATGATATCAAGACAACCTCTATTGAAGATCTTAAAAAAGGGAAGAATTTCCTGATACTGGAATTTAATGGCTGTGGCGCCGAGCCTAATCATATTTATGATTGCGGCATGAGTATTGGGCAGGCTTATGGGGTCATCCTGCAGCACTGGAAAGCTTTGTATAAGATCAGTAAGTATAACCATAAAAATGGTACGCCTTACTGGTCGTTCCGTAAAGGCTGGAAACACTTAAAGGAATCGAACAGGCATTTTAAGATGATAGAGAAGTATGATTAGCAGATTTGCTAATTACTAATTCCCAATCACCTTGTCCCTTGACATAACTTTTTATTTTTGACCGATGCGTTCTCTTCTAAAGATTTTTTTTGTCGGCATGATGGTTAGTTTCCTTGGTTCGCTGCCATTAGGAACACTGAACATTGCTGCCATGCAGATATCCGTTTCGGATGGCATCACTGCCGCTATTTTTTTCTCCTTTGGTTCTTTACTGGTTGAGATCGTTTATGTCCGTTTTTCCCTGGTGGCGATGGATTGGATAAGAAAGCAGGAGAAGATATTCCGCATACTTGAATGGGTAACCTTGCTGATCGTTGTTACGCTGGCAGTATTTAGCTTTTATGCAGCTACACAACATACTGTTGAAAAGAATATTGTACTCAGCAGCTCATTGCCTCCTTTTATATTGGGACTGGTGATGAGCGCCGTGAATCCCATACAAATTCCTTTCTGGTTTGGCTGGAGCACTGTTTTATTCACCAAGGGAATATTGTTGCCAAGAAATAATCACTACAATATTTATATCATCGGTATTGGCCTGGGTACATTTATCGGCAATTGCATTTTTATTTTTGGCGGGCGGCTGATCGCCAGCCGCATCAATAATAACCAGCATATCCTGAATTGGGTAATAGGCGGCATTTTTGCACTCACTGCTTTAATACAGCTATGGAAAATGCTAAGAAAGAAAGATGCTGTTCACCAACTGGAACACCCTGAAGAAGTGACGCAAAAGATCCAGGAACAGATCGGGAAAGTAGAGGATGGACTTGAAAAGATAACACACAAAGACAAAGGAACAGAAGAACAGATGAACAGAGGAACAGATGAATGATGAAGTGGGTCGTTTAACTATCAAAAACTTTACTTCGCACAGGTGGGAAAATTCGATCTTTCGGAGACTTGTCCGGCTGGGGAAAGAGGAGACTATGTACCCCAAGAATAACAACTACAATCTTTCAGGGTCTTGTCCTGCCGACGAAGGAGGCAACCCGGAGGGACAGAAGAACAGATGAACAGAGGAACAGATGAACAGATGAATGATGAAGTGGGTCGTTTAACTATCAAAAACTTTACTTCGCACAGGTAGGAAAATGCGATCTTTCAGAGTCTTGACCTGCCGACGAAGGAGGCAACCCGGAGAAACAGATGAACAGATGAATGATGAAATGGGTCGTTTAACTATCAAAGACTTCACTTCGCACAGGGAGGAAAATGCGATCTTTCGGAGACTTGTCCTGCCGACGAAGGAGGCAACTCAGAGACTTCAACAATAAGCAACTTAGGCTGAAACAAATAGAGGTAAGGTATGCGTTCCTTAAAAACGATACCCCGCAGATATCATCGGTATAAATCGTTTACCCACGTCTTCATCCAGTGAATTATATTCCCTGGTGACCTTGATGGTGTAGCCAAAACCGAAAGCGGGGGCCGTATAAATATGATCGCCGAACATGAAATGATAACCTAATTCGGCAATGGGTGTAAACAGCAAACTGTTTAAGATCGTTTTTCCTTCAAAATTCTCAAAGGAGAAAAGCATACGAGCTCCGAGGAAAGGGCTTTTGCCATCAGCATTATCATTAAAGGAATAACGATAGCCGGCATACATGCCAAAGCCTTTTGAAATGGAATAGGATTTTGAAGATGAGAAATGATAGGTGAGGCCGATGCTAAAGCTGCTTTTACTCCTGAAAGTTTCGCCTCTTACACCAGCGATACTATTATTATATCCACGACCTAATGGCCTCATATACTCAGCACCCAGTTCAAATGGGTTTTGAGCCTGGCAACAAAGCAGGGCAGAAAAGCTGATAAAAAGTAAAAGGATCTTCTTTTGCATTTGCTTTTAACGAAAGAGACGGGAAAATATTTTGATAGATTACAGGTAAAGTAGCGAGCTGTTGAAGGTTATAGTTGTTGAATGAAGCCATACATTAACCCAAGCCCCAGCGTTATTAATACCGAAAGGATCACACCGCACCAGAAAATGCCTTCCCGTCTTTTTCCAAGATCAAGTGTTGATTTGAAATAATGCTTGTCAATGACTTCGGATAAAAAACCCGTGCAATAAAAAACATTTGCAGTGATACCATAAATAACAACCCCGATAAGATCAGCGAGTGTGAAAAAAGAAAATAGAACTAAAACCAATAACCCGGTTATACCTACGATGATATTATAAAGTAGTCTTCGTTTCTCCCACCAGCTAAACGCCGCTAAAATGGTTTTGTCTGTCGGGTCTGTAAAAATATCTTGTTGTTCCTGCATGGTATTATGACGATTTCATTTCCTCTGCCCATTTATCCCTTTCATCAGGACTGAATTTCCAGGGAGCAAAATTGTTTTCGACATTACTGAACATGGCGTTCCATTCCTGCGGCGAATTACTTTCTTCCATCACCAGGTAGCGGCGTAGCTGGAGAATAATATCTAATGGACTAATGCTAACGGGACATTCCTGCACACAGGCATTGCAGGTGGTGCAGGCCCTTAATTCTTCAACAGAGATGTAATCATGTAATAGGGACTTGCCATCTTCTTTGAACTCGCCATTCTTATTAATATTCTTACCCACTTCTTCCATCCGGTCACGGGTATCCATCATGATCTTTCTTGGCGATAACAATTTACCTGTTTGTGTGGCCGGGCAGGCGGCAGAACAACGACCACATTCCGTGCAACTATAAGCATCCATCAAATTCTTCCAGCTAAGATCGCCGATGTCTTTAGCGCCAAATTTTTTGGGTGGCTCGCCATCTGCAGAAGTGGGAGCCAATTCTGGTTGCATAGCATAGAGCACTTCTTTTTGAATGCTCTCCATATTCTCCATCTTTCCCATCGGCTCCAGTCTTGCATAATACGCATTCGGAAAAGCAAGAATGATATGCAGGTGCTTTGAATAAGGCAGGTAATTAAGAAAAGCAAAGATGCCCAGGATATGTAACCACCATGACCCTCTTTCAATCCACTGCAAACCTTCATTGCTCATTCCATTAAGAACAGGATGCAGGTATTGTGACAGGATAAAATTACCTGTTGGATGAGCAGCATAATGTTCAACAGCTCTTGCCTGTAATAATGTATCGCTGGCATTCAGGAAAAGAAAAAGCGTCATTAAAACGATCTCGGTGATCAATATATAATTTGCATCACT
>DASVNY010000123.1:0-3336 GCA_036383615.1 Chitinophagaceae bacterium | reverse complement strand
TGTTGCCAACTGGCCGGAAAGAAGAAGTCATGCCTGGAAAACATTACTACAGGCAAGAGCCATCGAGAACCAGGCTTATGTAGTAGGTGTAAATCGTGTTGGAAACGATGGCAACAATATCTATCATGGCGGTGATAGTATGGTCATTGATCCATTGGGTGAAGTGTTATACCATAAAAAAGATGAAGAAGATATTTTTACAATCACGCTTGATAAAGCACATCTTGATTTTGTGAGAGAGAAGTTTCCGTTTTGGAGAGATGCGGATAGGTTCAAGATTGAAGCCCCTCCAAACCTCCCCGGAGGGGAGGCTTAGGACCCCCAAATTTGAAACTCATTTTAGTATCCAGTCACTATCAATAAAGGATTGCAAAAACTAATGAAGGGTAGATTACGAACTCCTGTTTCCAAAAGCATATATAAATTATGAACGACTCAAAACCCCTCCTCAGGAGGGGCTTGGGGAGGCTTCCTACTTCTTCATTTCCTCCAGCTTCTTCTGCATCACAAACATCTCATCCCTTAATCTTGCTGCTTCCATAAAATCAAGATCTCTTGCGGCTTTTTCCATTTCCTTTTTGATCTTGCCGATCGCTTTTTCCATTTGAGGAATGGTCTTGTATTCAACCTGCTCTTCTGCAGCCATTGCAACAATATCCTCACCGGGTGAAATGGCATAAGGATTTTTTGGATCATAGCCCTTTATGTCAAGCACTGAAGTTTGCGCAAAGACCTGCTCCCTGCTTTTCTTCACCGTTCTCGGAGTGATATTATGTTCGATATTATAAGCGACTTGTTTTTCTCTCCTGCGGCTCGTCTCATCAATAGTTCGTTGCATGCTCTCCGTCATCTTATCGGCATAGAAAATAACGAGGCCATCCACATTTCTCGCTGCTCTTCCCGCAGTCTGCGTCAATGATTTTTCATTTCTCAAAAAACCTTCCTTGTCTGCATCAAGTATTGCTACTAAAGAAACTTCGGGCAGGTCGAGACCCTCCCTTAATAAGTTCACACCGACCAATACATCTATCTCTCCCAATCGTAACTGACGAAGTATCTCCACTCTTTCCAGTGTGTCAACTTCACTATGAATATATTTTGACTTGATATTGATCTTGTGCAGGTATTTATCCATTTCTTCGGCCATCCGCTTGGTAAGTGTTGTTACCAGCACCCTGTCACCTTTCGTTACTCGTTTATCAATTTCATCCAGCAGGTCATCGATCTGGTTAACACTCGGACGGATTTCTATGGGTGGATCCAACAGACCCGTTGGTCTTACTACCTGTTCAATTACCACACCACCTGTTTTTTCCAATTCAAAATCATCAGGTGTTGCTGAAACAAAAACCACCTGGTTCAGCATGGATTCAAATTCATGGAAATTCAAGGGACGGTTATCCAATGCAGAAGGCAAACGAAAACCATAATCAACCAATATAAGTTTCCGGCTCCTGTCGCCGCCATACATACCGCTTACCTGCGGCACGGTCTGGTGACTTTCATCAATCACCAGCACAAAGTCTTTAGGGAAATAATCGAGCAGGCAGAAAGGTCTTGTGCCTGGTTTCCTGCGATCAAAAAATCTTGAATAGTTTTCGATACCGCTGCAATAACCCAGTTCCTTGATCATTTCGAGGTCATACTCGACACGTTCCTTTAAACGTTGTGCTTCTATCAGCTTGCCTGTCCTTTTAAAATATTCCACTTGCGCGGTCATTTCATCCTGTATCTCATAGATCACCTGCTGCATGATATCTTTTGGCGCTACGTATAAATTAGCAGGGAAAATGGCTGCATCCTCCAATGTGGCGATACGTTTTCCTCTTACCACATCAATGCTTTCTATTTCTTCGATCTCATCACCAAAGAAAGTGACGCGATAGCCATAATCAACATAAGGAAGATTGATATCAACCGTATCACCTTTTACACGGAAACTGCCACGGTTAAAATCAAGGGTCGTCCTGTTATAGAGAGAATTTACCAATGAATGCAGGAAGCCCTGTCTTGATATGACTTGTTTTTTTTGGATACGGATGATACCGTTCTCATAATCGGTAGGATTACCCATACCGTAAATGCAACTCACCGAAGCGACAACAATAATATCTCTTCGCCCGCTTAATAAACTTGAAGTGGCTCTTAACCGTAGTTTATCCAACTCATCATTGATGCTTTGATCTTTTTCGATATAAACGTCGCTGACAGGTAAATAAGCTTCAGGCTGGTAATAATCGTAGTAAGAAACAAAATATTCAACAGCATTCTCGGGAAAGAATTGTTTGAATTCACCATACAGCTGCGCCACCAGGGTTTTGTTATGTGTGAGCACCAATGTCGGGCGCTGCACGTTTTGTATCATGTTGGCAATGGTGAAAGTTTTGCCGCTACCTGTTACACCTAACAATGTTTGATATTTTTCATCATGCAGAATTCCTTCCGTGAGTTGACGGATAGCTTCCGGCTGATCACCGGCAGGAGGAAACGGAGCATGTAATTGAAACTGCATACGAAAGACTACAAATTTACGGAGTATATCAGTTTGAAAATATTAACTCACAAAGCCCTTTATCTCAAAAAGGGTATCGCAAAGAGCACGAGGGATACGCAAGGTTCTTTGCGCGCCTGGCGGTTCATTGCGATACAAAAAACTACTCTACACTCATTATTTCAATTTTCGGGAAGTGTATTCAGAATAATCGGGTAAAATGGCTTCATAGTCATCCTGCATAAAGGGTGAGGTCAGGATAAAATCGGCCGTAGAGCGATCGCAGGCAACCGGGATATTCCAGGTGGCCGAAACTCTTAATAACGCTTTTATATCGGGATCATGTGGTTGCGCTTCCATCGGGTCCCAGAAGAAAATAAGAATATCGATCTTTCCTTCCGCTATCAATGCGCCGATCTGCTGATCGCCACCCAAAGGCCCGCTTAATAATTTAGTGACAGGTTCTTTTAATTTTTCTTCTATCAGGTTTCCTGTTGTACCAGTAGCAAATAATTGATGCTGGCTCAACACAGCTTTATTAAATAAGGCCCACTCCAGCAGCTCAGATTTTTTATGATCATGTGCAACGAGAGCAATCCGTTTCCTTTTGTTCAGTTTTCTTATGTTCATACACTAAGCTAAAAAAATAAATCCCACAAAGCCACTAAGGGCACAAAGAATAAAATGTAAAGCTTTGTGATCTCCGTGTCTTTGTGGGAAACTAAAAACAACTCAACTGAATGGGATCTTCGCCACTTTTGCCTGGAGCAGTTTGTCTCTGACCTTAATATAAATATCAGCGCCGATCGTTGAAAAAGCTGTTTGCACATAACCCATGCCTATCG